>JAQUHM010000173.1 GCA_028683595.1 Geobacteraceae bacterium
AGGCCAAAGTGATCAGTCACAGAGCCTACGGGTTCAGAACGGCAAAGAACTTTATACTCAATCTGTATCACTGCATGGGCAACCTTGCCATGCCAACTACTTTGCACAGATTTGTGTGAGGAACCATATCTATAAACCAGCCGGGTTTATACTATTATTAACTTCGCCCCATCTTGCCTTATCCGAAAGTTTATATAACTATAAACTATGTTACTTCGCGTTCTTCTTTTCGATTTCTATTACTATATAAACTTTTCAAGTTTCGTCCCGGCTACACAGCCATAGGGTACGATCCAAACCTGCTGCTGCCGGTCCCATCGACCGCCCACCGCTTTAACCTGTTTTTGTTCAGTGGTATCCTTTATCCCTATTTTCAGATGAACAAGCGCACCGTCCGGATACTTGGCCGGCGGCGGCAACCAGTCGGACTCGCTGACTACAATCTCTGCGGTCTTCATTTTCTTGTGGTTTTCCACATCATAGCGGTAGCGGACACAAACAAGCGTGTCACCATACTGTGCCGTCAGCTTCTTTGTTCCCTTTTGGCCCGGCTTTAATTTTACCCGTATTTTCATTCACTTCTCCAACCTGGCATGTGCCTCAGGCCACTTATACCACAGTTGTTATTCACGAAAAATGCTTTTATTAGCAAATATTATTGACACATCTGTAATTTGGCGTACAGATTGTCATCTGACAACTCTGCGACTTTGATGTATTTCATGGGGGTAGCATGTACTCAGTTCCTGATGGTGTTATGTGCCACTATGAGACCGTACTCAAGATGCACGAGATTCCGCTCAACCTTTTTGCAAATTACAGGAAGTGGCTGAGGTATTTCCTTGATTTCCTTTTCAAGTAGCTGAATTCATGTGAACGCTCAGAGCAGGTACGCTTTTCCTGGGAAAACTGCGGGAAAAGAAACAATCCGAAGCGCAATGTCAGCAGGCTGTACTCGTGACAGTCAGGCTGACTATCTCAGGTTCCTTGTCATGGCGTTTGGCTCGTTACGGGAACTGCGTTATCAACTTGGTCTATCCAACCGCCTGAAATTTTTGAGCAGTCGAGACTGGTCTTTGGTTGAACCCAAGATAATAGAAACTGAAAAAACCATGAATGCTTTGATCCGATCATTGCGAAATGAATACTATCTTCAGCCCTCAGCCTTCAGCCTTCTTGCCTGATGTCGTTAACTCGAAATCACCGTCCAGCTGATCCTGCCGGGCGAACAGAAACAGCCTTTTCCCGCCCCCTGTCAAAATCTTGGCTTGAAAAGTTTCCAATTTACTGACGTTGCGATAATTCTGTCCGCATCCCTTCCGCGTATGATCGGGATAGGAAAATATTTCTGTCCTGTCGCACTACTTCCCCTGAATATCATTTTGCGTAGGCACCTTACCCATCACGGAGAGGGGAAAGTCTGTTATTTCTTTTCCTTTGGAGAGAAGGTGACGCGACAGCGAGGACGAGGGAGTTCCGAACTGGCACTCTGGTTGCATTCACTTCGACAAAACTCTAGGTTAACGATTTCATTGCATAAAGGGAGGTTTTTCGATGGCTCCGAAGGAAGATCAGGTGACGGAAGCTGCCCCGGAAAAGGGAAAAGGAAAAATGAAGCTCATTATTATCATTGCAGCTGCCGTTATTGTTGTAGCTGGCGGTGTTGCCGGATATTTCTTCTTTGCCGGCGGGCATGCGGAAAAAGCTGAGGCGAAGACGGAGAGTAAGGGCATACCCAGTATCTACACTCTTGATCCATTCATCGTTAATATCTATGACGGTCAGGACCTGCGATATCTGCGAGTAAAAGTTGAAATGGAGGTGGCCAGCGAAGAGGTCAAGACAGAAATGGAAGCCAGAAAGGCCCAGTTCCGCGATGCGATACTTGTGCTTCTGACTACCAAGACCATGCTGGACATACGCGATCAGCAGGGGAAGAATCAGCTGCGGCAGGAAATTTTTACCGTAGCGAACAATATCCTTTCACCGGGCAAGCTGAAGAAGGTTTATTTTACTGATTTTGTGGTCCAGTAACGAGCGATTTTCGAGGTAGATGTGGAAAAGATCCTGACCAAAGAAGAGATTGAATCCCTGCTGGCAGCTGTCGTCGAGGGCCGTATCGTGCCCGAGAAGGAGTTGGCAGAGGGGCAGGCGTCGGTTTCCGTTTTTGATCTGATCAATAATGACCACCAGGTTCTGGTCCCGAATCTGGATGTTATCTATGACAGTTTCATCCGCTATAACCGGGTTACCCTTTCCAATCGATTGAGAAAAATTGTTGAAATCAAGAAGCTGGGGGCCAGACCCTATAAATTTGACGATTTCCTGAAAACCCTCCCTTCGCCTGTCTGCATGGCTATCTTCAAAATCGAGCCGCTCAAAGGGGCGGCGCTGATAACCATGGACAGTAATCTGGTTTTTTCTCTCGTGGACAGCATTCTCGGGGGGACCGGGGAGCCGACTGCAACGGAGCAAAATCGCATGTTCACTTCCATAGAGGTCCGACTCATGGAAAAGATCGTGAAGGATGTGCTTGCTGACATGGAAAAATCCTGGACCCATGTTGTCCAGGGAACCAAGATGAATCTTTTGCGCATGGAAATGAATCCCCGGCTGGTAACCATTGTTCCGCCGGAATATCAGGTTATTACCATGTCCCTGGAAATTCAGGTGGAGGATTTCACCGGAACCATGGAGTTTGCAATACCCTATATGACCATTGATCCGGTCCGGGACAAGCTGAAGGTCGGAACCCAGCTGGACAGTATGGCCATCGATCCCAAGTGGCATACACGCCTTGCTGCCGAACTTGTTGAGGCTCCTGTTGAGCTTGTCGTTGAACTGGGAGAGACCGGCATTACCTTGAATGATCTCATCAATCTGTCTTCCGGCGACACGATAATCCTTGGCAGGGATTGCAGGAGCGAGTTGAGTGTCAAGATTGAAGGTATCGAGAAATTCACCGGTTTCCCTGGTGTCCAGAGTGGGAACAAGGCTATTCAGATTACGAGTAACCTATCTTCGCAGGATTACGGAAAAGGGCTGTCATCGTAGCTCTATTCCCTGTAGGCATACATAACTTTCAGGAGGTTCCGCGTGAGCGATATACAGGAAAACAGTGATCAGAAGAGTGCAATGCAGGAGAAAAGGAACCTTGACATGATACTCGACATCCCCCTTCACCTTACGGTTGAATTGGGGCGGACCAAGTTGCTGGTTAAGGACCTTCTTCAGTTGAATCAGGGTGCTGTTGTGGAACTGGGCAAACTGGCCGGTGATCTCCTCGATGTGTTCGTGAACTCCAAGCTGGTGGCTCGCGGCGAGGCCGTGGTGGTGAATGAGAAATTCGGCGTTCGCCTGGTTGATATCATTAGTCCCGCGGAGCGCGTGGAGAAAATTGTATGAGAATCTTTCCGGTCCTCCCGGTTTTGTTCCTCCCCGGGGTCGCATATGCGGCGGAAGGGACAGGTACTTCCGGTTTCAGCTTTGTTTCCGGCTTTTTTCAGATGGTTGCCTCATTATCGATAGTTGTCGGACTGATATATCTTGCCTACTATCTTGCCAACCGTTTTCTCAAGGGAAACCTGGTGAGAAAGTCAGTGCCTCGCTATATCCGGGTTGTGGAGAGTCGTTTCCTTGCCCCGAAAAAGTCCCTGATGTTGGTGGAAGTCGGGGGAGAATACCTGTTGCTGGGATCTACGGATTCCGGTCTCAATCTTATCAAACAGGTTGATATGCTGGAGACCATAGAGGTTGTTGAGGAATTGTCTGCCGCTACCAAGACCTCTGCTTCGTTTCCTGACGGGCTTCGGTTTTTCATGGACATGCTCCACAAGGGCAGGCGTCTCGTTTTCTCCGGAGAAAAGGATAGGGTAGGGGCGTGAGATTCAATAAAATTCCTTTGGTTGCCGTTCTTGTCTGCCTTGCGGGTTTGTTTTTTGCCTCAGCGGTCATGGCGGAACCCCTGAGTGTTCCGACGGTAAGTGTCGGTTTGGGCAAGGTCTCCAAGCCGGGAGATGTTGCGACCGTTCTGCAGGTTTTCCTCATGATCACGATCCTGTCGGTGGCTCCGGGGCTTCTGATCATGACTACCTCCTTCACTCGCGTGGTGGTGGTTCTGTCGTTTCTCCGCAGCGCCATCGGTACCCAGCAGGCCCCGTCGAACCAGATTGTCATCTCCATGGCTCTTTTCCTGACTTTTTATATCATGAGCCCGGTTTGGCAACAGATAAACACCGGCGCATACCAGCCGTACAAGACCGGACAGATTACCCAGGAACAGGCCTTGGAGAAGGCGGTTTTCCCGATTAGAAAGTTTATGCTTTCCCAGGTTCGGGAAAAGGACCTGGCGCTGTTCCTCAGCCTTTCCAAGATGCCCCGGCCAAAAAGCGCCAATGACATTCCGACCCTGACCATTATTCCGGCTTTCATGATCAGCGAATTGCAGACCGCTTTCCAGATCGGCTTCCTTATCTATATCCCGTTTCTCGTGGTGGATATGGTTGTCGCTTCGGTACTCATGTCCATGGGAATGATGATGCTGCCGCCGGTCATGATCTCTCTCCCTTTCAAGATACTTCTGTTTATTCTGGTTGACGGTTGGTCGCTGGTGATCGGATCCATCGTGAAGAGTTTTGGGTAGAACATACGTATGAATTATTACTTCGGCAATTAAACATATCAATGGTAGGGGCTAGGCGTGCCCCTACATCAGGGTTGTGATGTTTAATTGCCCCCGAAACATGAATGATGAAGTAAGAAGAATAAAGAAAGGACACCCTTATGACCCCGGAACTGGTAACGCAACTTGCCCGCAGGAGTTTTGAAGTAACCCTGATGCTGGCGGCGCCTCTCCTGATATTCAGTCTTATTATCGGACTTACCATCAGTATCTTTCAGGCCGTCACCTCCATAAACGAGGCGACACTTGCCTTTGTACCGAAGATTGTGGCGGTCATGGTGGCAATGATCGTCTTTTTTCCCTGGATGATGAGTTACATGTCGGATTTTACCCGTGAGATCTTCGCTATGATTCCGAACCTGAGATAGCCGGCCATGTTCCAGCTCCCTCCGTTTCTTTCCATGCAGGATTTCACTCTCTTTACCCTGGTACTCGGTCGTCTGGCAGGGATTTTCAGTGCTATTCCTTTGTTTGGGGGGGAACGGGTTCCCATGAATATCAGGGTGTTGGTCACTCTGGCAATGACCCTGGTCTGTTTTCCGGTCCTCAAACTTTCACACGTTATCCTTCCGTCTGATTTTCTCTCCCTGTTACTGATGGTTATCGCTGAAGCCCTGATCGGTGTCACGCTTGGTCTTGTTGCCCAGGCGGTTTTCGGAGCTGTCGAGTTCTGCGGACAGGTAATCGGCATGCAAATGGGTTTTTCCATGTCTTCCCTGTTCGATCCGACCATGGGCCAGGTCCCGCTCATGGCGATGTTCCAGACTCTGGTTGCCACGCTTTTATTTCTGACGCTCGGGGCCCATCATATCTTCATCAAGGCAATGGTGGACAGCTATACGCTGGTCCCTCTGGGCGGATGGCATATGAGCGGCGACCTGCTCAGCTTTCTCGTCACAATTACCTCCGGATTATTTATTCTGGGGATCAAACTAGCAGCGCCGGTCATGGTGTCTCTTCTTGCCACCACGGTCGTGCTTGGCGTTATGGCGCGCTCCTTTCCCCAGATGAACATCTTCGTAGTCAGCATGCCGCTCAACATTGGCATCGGTTTTCTTGCCCTTGGGCTATCCCTTCTCGTATTCATCCATACCATTGAAATTTCTTTCGGCGGAATGGCTCTTCAGATCAAGTCTATTTTCAAAATTCTCTCACAGGCACCCTGATGGCAGGAGAAGACAAACACTCAAAAACAGAACAACCGACGTCTAAAAAGCTCGAGGAATCGAGGAAAAAAGGTCCTCCTCCCCTGAGTCGCGACATGACGTCAACCATCACCCTGCTGGTTTCGATCGTGACCCTTTATACCCTCGGCAGCTACATGCTTACCTCCCTGAAGGAAAATACCAGAAATCTTCTTGCCGGAATGGGGACGATCACGCTTACGCAGACAAGTGTCTACAGTATTCTCCTGAAACAGATCTATTCCATCGGAGCGGTCCTGGCCCCCTTTTTTATGATGGTTATGGTCGCGGGAATCGTTGCTGTTGTCATCCAGGGCGGAGCGTCGATTTCCACGGAAAAGCTTTCTTTCAAGTTTGAAAAAATCAACCCCCTGGAAGGTTTTAAACGCTTCGTGAAAAAAGAGGCGGCCGTTGAGGCTCTCAAGTCCATCATCAAGATCCTTATCGTCGGATATATTGCCTACCAGATCCTGCGTGACGAAATGGACGCAATCCTTTACCTGACCGAAACGGATATCAACGGGATCTTTATCTTTGTCAGCCATATTTCATTCAAGATCGTCATCCATACCTGTGGTGTCATGATTGTATTGGCAATCCTCGACCTTGCCTTCGTGAAATGGAATTACATTCAGAATCTGAAAATGACCAAGGAGGAAGTCAAGCGGGAGCACAAGGACAGTGATGGCGATCCGCAGCTAAAGGGAAAGATTCGAAAGCTGCGCTATGAAAGGGCGTTCCGGCGCCTCAAGCAGATCATCCCCACCGCTGATGTGGTTGTCACCAACCCGACCCATTTTGCTGTTGCCATAAAATATGACCGGCAAAAAATGGCTGCTCCGGTTGTCATTGCCAAGGGTGCCGATCATCTCGCCCTCCGTATCAAGGCCTTGGCCAGGGAAAGTAATGTCATGCTTGTGGAAAACAGGTTTCTGGCCCGGGAACTGTATGCACAGGTCAAAGAGGGCGAGCCGATCCCGGAAACCCTCTATGTCGCGGTTGCGGAACTGCTGGCATACGTCTACGGCTTGAAAGGGAAAACCTTCTGATCCCGGGCTTGTGACCTTTCCGCCTTTCCCCTGTATCATCTGCACAAACTCACTATGTCTTCCCTGCCTTCCTGAAAGCACCTGTAACGACCAGAACGCAGACACAGTACCCATCCCGTGGCACCCATCATTGTGAAGGGAAGCGGAAGACCTCGTCTCTTTTGACAAATCCTTGACTCGACTATTTTCAAAATACTGTCTTTTCCTTCATTGTTCCCAGATTCCAGCCAGGATCGGTTCCTTCCGGAAAGCCGCTTGATCTGCCTGGATAGGCGGTTTCAGCCGCTTTTCAGGGGATATCTTGATTTCATCCCGAATGCCGGGGTGAGCGGTTTGTCTGGCACAGAGGTTGCTACTCTGTTGTCAGGTGTAAAATCTTCTTGAAATTACAGGTATATTGGATGACCTCAGCGGCGGTTGGAACAGCAAAACTTCAGAATAATTCCGATATCTATATGGCAATAGTCCTTATCGGGATTCTGGCATTGATGGTTGTTCCGCTTCCGGCTTTTATTCTGGATATCTTTCTGGCGGCAAATATTACCATTGCCCTTGCCATTTTGCTGGTAGGTCTGTATACGACGCAGCCACTGGATTTTTCGGTATTTCCCTCCATCCTCCTGGTCACAACCCTGTTTCGACTCTCCCTCAACATTGCCTCCACCAGACTGATCCTGCTGCACGGTAATGAAGGGGTTGAAGCTGCAGGTTCCGTCATCAAGGCTTTTGGTCAATTTGTTGTGGGCGGCAACTATGTTGTTGGCGCGGTCATCTTCCTGATCCTCGTTATCATAAACTTTGTGGTTATTACCAAGGGTGCGGGCAGGGTTGCCGAGGTTGCCGCACGTTTTACCCTCGATGCAATGCCAGGCAAGCAGATGGCCATCGATGCGGATCTCTCCTCCGGGATGATCACGGAAAAAGAGGCCAGGATCCGGAGGTCGAAGGTTTCCCGTGAGGCGGACTTCTACGGTTCCATGGACGGTGCCAGCAAATTCGT
>JAQUHM010000174.1 GCA_028683595.1 Geobacteraceae bacterium
TGTTGAAGAGTGAGTAAAGCTCCTTCAGGTACAAGGCTGCGGCAACCGTCGACTTCAAGGGATCGCGTCGCTCATCTATCCATGGGTTTATGCGAAGGGAATAACGCTTTCCCGTCCCAGCCATGAATTGCCAGGGGCCCACGGCATTGGCAGGGGAATAGGCATGGGGAGAAAAACCGCTCTCAATCATTGCCAAATAGACAAGGTCCTCGGGCAATGAATTTTCTCTGAGGACCTTTTTCATCATGGGGATATAGCGTTCCGAGCGGGAGAGCCATTTGGAAAACCAGCTGCGTCCCGATGTCTGGAAAATATTCAGAAAATACTCGACCTTGCTATTGATGGTGAGCGGAATATCCGATGCCGGAAGATCAACATCCGCGATCTTCCTTTCGAAATCAGCAAACCCATCGGAAGTATCATCGGCAGCCAGTTGATCGTTGACAGGAAGTTCTAATGCCTTGCAGAGGCTCTTCTCGTCAGAAAGTGAGATTTGTTCGGGGACATTTCGTACAATTTTATGAACAGGTGTGCCTCTTCCGGCTGCACCGGATGCATTGGCAAGAATTATTGGTGCAGTCTGCCCCGGAATAGTTTCGGCAACAGACGCCGAGAAAGGCAGCAGGCAAATTATTGCTGCTATGATTGCTATTTTCATAAGTTTTCCTTCCTCGCAAACCTCTTGAAAGAAGTCCAGGGGAGGCATTTTCAGGTGCGAAAGTATAGAGAAGAAATCTTTGACTGTCAACGGTAAAGGGTTGGTACACGGTGCGACAAACCTTTCAGATCCAAGAGTTTTGAAGACTCCCGACGAAACCTCATTCACTTTCCACCGGCCAGAATCTCTTTTCCAACTCGTCGAGGAGCGGAGTAATAGATGCAGCATTTTTTGCGGAAATGGTGATAGCGCCATACCTTCTGGCTGACTGTCGCGTTTTCATGAATGCGAGAATATCCCGTGCCTTCAAGTCTGGCAAAAGATCGCTTTTGTTGAAGATCAGGAGTCTGGGCTTTTCTGAGAGCTGCAGTTCATCAAGAATTTCTTCAACCTGGAGGATTTGTTCCTCGAAACGAGGGCTTGAGCAATCCACCAGGTGCAGGAACAGGTCAGCATCCCTCAGTTCCTCCAGAGTCGCCTTAAATGCCCCCATAAGGGATTTTGGCAGGGAACGGATAAATCCGACCGTATCGGTAATTATGATTTCGCGCTCCCGTGGAAAGCGAAGACGGCGTGTGGATGTATCAAGGGTGGCAAAAAGCAGATCTTCCGTAAACACGGCACTTTTGGTAAGGGTATTGAGAAGCGTCGACTTTCCTGCGTTCGTATAACCGACTATTGATACGATTGGGATTCCAGCCTTAACCCTTTTCCTTCGCCTCTGGTCACGCCCACGGGATAATTCCTTCAGCTCACGCTCCAGTTTGGCTATCCGATCCCTGACCCTTCTCCGGTCTATTTCGAGCTTCGTTTCCCCTGGCCCCCGGCCTCCGATACCACCCATGAGACGCGACATTTGCACCCCGCGTCCCGTGAGCCGGGGCAGGATATATTTTAACTGGGCCAGTTCCACCTGTACCTTCCCATCAAGGCTGACGGCTCGGCGGGAAAAGATATCCAGGATGAGCTGGCTCCTGTCAATGACCTTCAGCTCCGTAATCTCCGAGACGGATCGAACTTGGGCAGGAGAGAGTTCCTGGTCAAAGATCAGCAGGGTTGCTCCCAGTTGCAGTGCCCTGATGATAACCTCGCGCATTTTACCTTCGCCCATCAGATAGCGGGGGTTCAGTTCGCGACGGTGCTGCACAATGGCATCGATTACCTCGACCCCGGCAGTCCGGGCAAGTTCCCGTAATTCCTCCATGGAGTCCTGGACCTCCGGGCCTGATGACCGGGTCACGGAAATCAGGATTGCTCTCTCACCGCTCCCACGCACTTCGAACGCCACAGGCATGGTCTTTTCCAGGGAGTTTTCCAGCGAAGAAATGAATTCTGCCACATCCCTATGGAATGATTCAAACGGGCAAGGCCCATCAGTGTGGCAGGGTGAAGAACTTTGGGGATCGGTTGAGAGATACGCAGTCTGGATTGAAAAGGACTTCTTCCCGGGGGAAAGAAGAAGGGCCGCCATGAGATCAAGCCGAAGGAGCGCAAGATCAGTGAGATCGTCTTCGGTAAGGGGCTCACCCCTAAGGTGTGTGTGGCAAAGTCTCAAACCACGCAAACGCTTTTTGCCAAGGGGGTAGTCAGCGAGCTCCGGGATATAAAGCTGACGCTCATCTCCGACCAGTACATACTCGACCAGCCCGATCCGATTGATCAGCACCCCGATCTGACGTCCCGTTTCCTCTGACAGCTCCGCCATACGTATGGCAAGTTCAGGAGTTACCAGTTCAGCAGGAGGGACACGTCGGCGATAAAGCCTTTCCAAAGCACTCAGTTGACTTGGTTTAAGTCCAGCAGTATTGCCAAAGAGTTGTCGTATTGTGAATTCCTTTCTCAGTGAAGTGCAGGAAGTACCGCAAAAAACCCGAGATGTTCCGTTGAAGAGTTTGATTTCCGCTCAGAAGAGAAAAGGTTCCTGGAAAAGTTGTTCAGGACTTTTCGGAACCAATTCCTCTTCAATCGCAAGAGAAGAAAGCCGCATCACATACCCATAATATTATAACCACTATCAACGAAGTGGATGCCGCCTGTTACCCTCCGAGAAAGATCGCTGGAGAGGTACAGTGCGGCATTGGCAACGTCACGCTGCTCAATGTTGCAACGCATAGGTGCCCGAGATTCGATATGTGCAGCAATTTGATGAAATCCCCCAACTCCCGACGCAGCAAGGGTCTTCACCGGGCCGGCGGAGATTGCGTTTACCCGGATTCCGTCGGTCCCCACTGCCTCGGCAAGGTACCGGACATTTGACTCCAGGGCTGATTTGGCAACCCCCATGACATTGTAATTAGGGAACACTTTTTCAGCAGCATAGTACGTCATGGCCAGAATGCTCCCGCCCTTTTCCTTCATCAGCGGGTAAGCTTCCCGAGCAAGTGCAATCAATGAATAAGCGCTGATATCCATGGCAAGGGCAAATCCGGCCCTGCTGGTATTGAGAAACGAACCTTTCAACTCGTCCCGGTTGGCAAACGCAAGGGAATGGATCAGGATATCGATTCCGTCCCATTTTTTCCCGATCTCGGAAAAAACCTTTTGAATGTCTTCATCGCTCGTCACATCGCAGGGAAGAACCAGGGAAACTCCAATACTTTCCGCCAAGGGGAAAACCCTCTTGGCAATGGCATCGTTGGCATATGTCAGGGCCAGTTCCGCCCCTTCTTCCTTAAAAGCCTGAGCAATTGCCCAAGCGATACTTTTTTCATTTGCAACACCAAAAATTACGGCTTTTTTCCCCTCAAGCAGACCCATCCCACTCCTCCATAAAACAGACTGTAATTTGTAACCATACTACCGCAGTGCAGTGATTGTAGAAATAAAGAAAATCTGCTTTTGCACTTTCCAGAAGAGCGCAGAAAAGCAGAAACCTGAACGGCCACATTAGTTTCGGAATAATAATTGAAAAACCTATTTTTTGCAACAGGCGTCAGGAAGGTTCTGAATTTCGCCATCCCTCCGCCCCTGTTTCTCACTATGAAAAGGGGGCAGAAACTACTACCCTGGTGGCTAAAACAGTTTTAATCCACGGAAATTACAGAACTTGCATTTATTGTCGATAACAATACTAGCACTTTTAACGGAAACAATAAAACTCTTGCGTTTTTCGTACCCTGTGCTATTATGCCTAAAATTTAGGCACGACAATAGTATTCCGTGAGACACAGTAATGCATAGCAGCCTTGCCATCGGCTCTCTTCACATCTCCCCTCCACTTATCCTCGCACCCATGGCAGGGATCAGCGATTTGCCTTTCCGACTTTTGGCAAGAGCACATGGTGCCCCCTTGTGTTTTACCGAAATGATCAGTGCGGAAGGCCTGAAGCGGCATGGGAAAAACACTATTGCGCTCTTGCGGAGTTCACCGAAAGACAGCCCCCTCGGCATTCAGCTTTTTGGCGACAACCCCGACTCCCTCGCTGAAGCGGCACGCATGATTGAGGCAGACTGCGATATCATCGATATCAATATGGGATGCCCGGTAAAAAAAGTGGTCTCCGGGGGAGCCGGCAGTTCACTCCTCAGGAATCCCCTCAAAGCTGCCGAAATTATACGTTCTGTTCGCAAGGCGACAAGCCGGCCTTTGACGATAAAAATCCGTACGGGTTGGAATTCGACTGAACCGTCTTTTCTGGAAATCGGCCACATTGCCGAGCAGGAAGGATGCAATGCCATCACCTTGCACCCACGTACACGTGCTCAGATGTTTTCCGAACATGCGGATTGGGAACGAATCCGAGAACTGAAGAACACCATCACGATACCGGTTATCGGTAGCGGTGATGTTTTTTCCAGCCAGGATGTTGTGGACATGCTTTCTCAAACGGGTTGTGACGGAGTTATGATCGCACGGGGTGCGATGGGAAACCCTTGGATTTTCAGGGAAGCCATAGAGAGATTAGCTGGTCTGATTCCCTCCGGTCCAAGCAGAGAAGAACGCCAAGCCATGGCACTTTCGCACCTGGAACAGCTCTGCGGACTCTATGGAGAGAGTACTGCAATACCGGAAATGAGAAAACACCTTTCCTGGTATGTAAAGGGACTTCCGGGCGCAGCCCGTTTTCGATCCTTGGCAAACACTTACGGGGAAAAGCAGCAACTCCGTCAGGCAATTACTGATTTTTTTACCCTGGTGGAACATGAAAGAGACTGAGCAAAGCCTGAAAGGCTATTTTGCACATGTAATTGACAGCGTCGGCGATGGAGTAATAGTTCTCGACAGGGAGCTCAGAATCACATTTCTGAACCCGGCAGCTGAAGAAATTACCGGCATATCGCGGCGACAGGCAGTAGGAAGCAGATTTGACGAGTTCTTTTGGGGAGAAGACGTGCTGTTGGAGATGGTCGCCAAGACATCGGAAAGCGGCATGTCAATTTCCGACCATGAGAATGTCGTACTCAAGAAGGGGCCTCATGTAACCCCTGTCAATGCAACGACCTCTCCTCTTTTGCTGGCAAACGGGGAATGCATCGGAATTGTACTCGTCCTGCGGGACATAAGCAATATCAGGGAACTGGAGGATGCTGTCCGCCAGGCGGATCGCCTGTCGACCCTGGGCACCCTTGCAGCAGGTCTTGCCCATGAAATAAAAAATCCGCTCGGAGGTATCAAGGGATCGGCACAACTGCTTGAGCGTGAACTCCCGGATGGAAGTGAACTCCGAGAATACACGTCCATAATGCTGAAGGAGGTTGGGAGAGTAAACCGGATAGTGGAAGAACTCCTCAGCCTAACGACCCCGCGGAAGCTAAAACTGACCCACGTGGACATCCACCAGGTAATTGGTGATATTGTCACTCTGCAGAAAAGGGCAGCAGTAACAAAAAACATTGCATTCGTCCAGGATTTCGATCTCAGCATCCCCCCAATTCTTGCAGATGAAGCGCTTATCACCCAACTCTTCCTCAATCTCATCAAAAATGGTGTTGAGGCGATTAATGACTCCGGTCAGATACGGATACTGACGCGGGTTCTTTCAGACTACAGTATGACCAAGAAGGGCGAACGTTTTTCTCGCATGGTTGTCATCGACGTTGTCGATGACGGCCTTGGAATTTCGAAAGAAATACTCGAAAATCTCTTCACCCCGTTCTTTACGACAAAATCGAAAGGAACCGGGTTGGGACTGGCAATCTGCCATAAAATTGTTAACGAGCATCGAGGCCTGATCAAGGTAGATTCGGATCCGGGCAAGGGATCGGTCTTCACGGTAATGCTGCCTCTTGTTCGCTGATATGACTTTCATTCAATCAACCATGTATAAGCTTTTCAATGGTCTTGGGAACGCACGGCAGTGTAATTCGCTCTTGAAACCTTAAAAACAGAAGGAAACAATCTATGCCACTCAATAAAATTCTTGTAGCCGATGATGAAGAAAGCATGAGATGGGTCCTCTCCAAAGCCCTTAAAAGAAAAGGTTTCAGCGTTGACCTCGCAAAGGATGGTGATGAGGCCTTGAGAATGATTCAGTCCTCTCACTATGACATGGCCATTCTGGATATAAAAATGCCCGGGCTGTCCGGACTGGATTTGCTGGATCAGATCAGAGAGCTTAAAAAAGAGCTCCTCGTTGTAATAATGACGGCAGAAGCGAGCATGAAAAATGCCGTGGAAGCTATGAAACGGGGTGCGTACGATTACATTACCAAGCCTTTTGACCTTGATGTGATTGACGCTATCATCGAAAAGATCGACAAGGCTCGTGAGATGACTTCCCAAGTCACTCTTTTGAAAGAGGAACTCAAAGACCGCTATCAACTGGAGAAGACCATTATAGGCAACTCCCCTGCCATGAGGGAAATCTATAAAACTATCGGCAAAGTTGCACCAAGCGACATTACGGTGCTGATTCAGGGCGAATCAGGAACGGGAAAGGAGCTGATCGCACGAGCTATCCACTTTAACTCGAAGCGTCTTGGAAAGCCTTTCATCGCCATCAACTGCGCAGCCATCCCGAAAGAACTTCTGGAAAGTGAGCTCTTTGGTTTTGAAAAAGGTGCCTTTACCGGAGCCGTTGAGAGAAAACTGGGGAAGTTCGAACAAGCAAACGGGGGAACTATCTTCCTTGATGAAATCGGCGATATGCCCCTTGATCTTCAGGCAAAAATACTCCGCGTCCTGCAGAAAAAAGAAATAACAAGAACTGGCGGCAACCAAAGTATCTCCGTTGACACCCGCATTGTGGCAGCGACGAATCAGGATCTCGAAGTAAGTGTCAGTGAAAAGACTTTCAGGGAAGATCTGTACTACCGGCTAAATGTTCTCCCGATCCACCTCGTGTCTTTACGGGAACGAAAAGAAGATATCCCCCTGCTTGTTGAATATTTCCTGAAAAAAGCCTGCTCGGAAATGGAATTGCCCTCAAAACAGTGTACTCAAGAGGCCTTCTCGCTTCTGTCATCGTATTCCTGGCCGGGCAATGTCCGGGAACTGGAAAACACCATCAAACGTGCAGTCATCCTTTCCTCTGACCCATACCTGTCGGTTGATGATTTTTCCGGACTCAGGTCAAACATCACTGCGCCATCTCGCAATGAGGACCTTTCTCTTGAAGCCTTGGTGGAAATGAAGCTGAGATCAAGCCTCGGCAATCTGGAAAAGATGGAATCAGGGGATCTCTACGGCCTCATACTCGAACAAATGGAACGTCCACTCATTCGCTTTGTCCTTGAAAAAACAAGAGGAAACCAGGTAAAAGCTGCAGAAATTCTTGGCATCAACAGGAATACCCTGAGGAAAAAGATCCAGGAACTCGACATAGAAATAAAGAAGGATTAAGCAGACTTACGAACTGGCTGAAAAATGCGAGGGAAAGGTTTCGATGGGAAATCTAGACCGTTTTCATATCGACCCCGGTTCAACGCTCTTGATGGTAATCGATATCCAGGAAAAATTGTGCAAAGCCATGGACCCGGAGATCCTTGCAAGTAAAGCCGGAAACGTTTCCATTCTCCTCGAAGCCGCACGGGAATTTACTATTCCTGTTCTTGTGACGGAACAATACCCAGCCGGGTTAGGTACCACCTTGCCGGAACTGAAGGAAGCAGCCGCGACCATCCCTCTGGATAAGATGAGTTTCAGCTGCTGTGGTTATGAAAGAATACTGGCAAGAATTACTGAATTGGGGCGAAAGAAAATTATCATTACCGGAATGGAAACACACATCTGTGTCCTCCAGACCGTTCTGGAACTACTGCAAAAGGGCTATCATGTTCATGTGGCAAGCGATGCCGTCTTAAG
>JAQUHM010000175.1 GCA_028683595.1 Geobacteraceae bacterium
GTCGGTCCGCAACGGATGCGTCGTCGACAGTCCCTTCTTCAGCCGGATCACATGCAACACCCGGCTCTCAATGTCCACCTGCGACATCCGCAAGCCGCAGGCCTCGGACACCCGCAACCCATGCCGGAACATCAACAGCAACAAGCATCGGTCGCGGGCCTCGTTGCGACTCCCTTTCACCGCCGCAATCAGTTTGCCGACCTCTGCTGCCATCAGATGTTTTCGCTCACTCATCGTTTTGTCCCATGTTGAGGTAAACCGCTGGGCCGTAACCCCGCCCCAATCCGCCTTTCAGCAACGCGTCCATCTTTGCACATGAGTCAAAATAATCCATTTTGTCTAATGTTGGACAGCAGAATCACATGACTCGGGGCTTAGATGGAACAGAGCATTCTTTCAATACTGGTACTTTCATACTGAACTTTTATGTTGTTTTATCCCTGCGTTTTCAGCCTGTTACCTGTTTTGGAGATTAAAAAACAAAGTATTCCAAAAATTTTCCTTGCTTTTTGATTATTATGTGATATTTATAGTTCATAACATTAACCACACAGAACATTAACCACGTAGAACATTACCTGGGGAGATGTAATGAATCTAACAAATCATGCCATTAGCAGGATGAACCAAAGATCCATTAGCAAGGATATTCTAGAGATCATTTTATCACTTGGAACCTTTAAAAGAGCCAAAGGTGGTGCCGAAAAATTTTTCTTTGGGAAAAAACAGAGCCAAGCGGCCATAAGCGACTTAAAACGGATGATCCATGTTTTCGAAAAAGCAGAAAATACAAATATAATTATTGCTGATGGCAAAATAATAACCACATACAAGTCTAAATAGATATAGAGGTCACCATGCCCAAAAAAAGTCGTACTGAATTGTTGCCGCCATATAATGATATTTTTAGAACAATTTTTCTCAATATGCTTCTTGTGTTGCCAGATTATAAAGAAAAACAAAAAGAAGGCTATCCACTGCGAACCAAGGAGGAACTTGAAATAATTTCAGACAAGTATTCGAAGGAACGCGAAGGTTCTAAAACTGGCGGTATAACATTTGAGGAAATAAATGAGGAACAAGGGAAAAAAAGTCCGCTTATTAAACTCAAAAAAACAACTTTTAGGAAATATATCCAAGATAGCCTTTTACCTAAATCCATTGGCTATACGAATGTTGAGAATAAGAGAATGGCTCTTTTTCCAAATGATATTATCACTCACATAAACTTCCTTTATTATTTTTATAAAATTGCTGATACTGAAGCTCTCAAGGTATTAGAATCAATAAGAAATATTGATCCAGAAAAGCTTCTCGCGTCATTCGGATATGATGGACACTTGGATGTTACATTTCTTGACGCAATTAAAGCCCATTCAGAACAAACGACCCTTGATTTGGCTGTTGCGTATTATTGCTGTGTTGGTGATCCTGGCATTATTGGCGTCGTTCATGAAGTTTTTGCCAACAGACCAGAAGAGATGAAAGAAATTATCGAAAGAATAGATAAAATAGAGGAAGCATTTCGTGAAGGTATGGCTGAGCTAACTAGTTACTTAAACAGTAATACCCTTAAGTTTTCTGACCTTAAAAAGGAGTAGGGATCTATGGAATCTGATGGCGTATCCACTGCCTTTTCCATCATTATGGATGAAATTAGTGCAGTTGAGGAACAATTAAACGAAGAAGGGTCGAATGCTTTTAAAAAAAGCCAATATTCTGATGCACAAAGATTAAGTGAGGCTGGTAAATCCTTAGGAACATTTAGAGAAAAATTAGAAGTTCTTAGAGATGAGTGGAATTCAGGCATTGATATTTCTACGAGAAAACGTGTCAAGGTTGAGTCTGGCTATACTTTGAAGCCTCACACTAAATCGGAAAAAACTAATCTTAGAATTACGATGCAGAATGGTCGAGTAATTCAACAGCCAAGTGCATCACAGGCTATGGTTGAGGCAATTGAAGAGTTTGGAATAGAAAAAGTTAGAAATCTTGGCCACACAGTATGCGGAGTTGACTTGGTTAGTAAATCTAGGCATGAAAAATATAACCAAAATACAACAGGAGATTATTTCATTTGTACGCATAGTTGTACAAAGAACAAACAGAAACTTTTGTTGGAAATAGCAGAGTCACTTGGCCAAAAAATTACAGTTGAAATAGTATAGAAACTGCGGGTAAACCGTCCTTGGAAACAGGATAGGTGAATTACTTGTTAGGTGCAAAACAAGCGGTGCTAAATATCTTATAATCAGGAGAAATTCATGGCTAAGGAAATTACGACGGAGGAAGAACTTAAAAGGATGATACAAGAAAAAGTGAGTAGTAGTGAAGACTTGGATGGTGACTGTAAGGAAGTAATAGTCAATTCTGTTTCTTGGCATGAGACAGATGAAATGGGTAGTAATTGGGATGTTCACTCCTTGCGAAACGCAACGGGCTGTGAAGGCGTTGCAGGGGCGATTATTGCTGAATTCAAGCAAAAATATAACCTTAAAGATCGGTGACACCTAACCAATCGCTCGTTGCGCCGCTACGCGGCTTGCACCCCACAGCTCCACCGTTATTCTCTAGCTTGATTCCAAGATTAGACAAAACAAATCCTCTTGTCTAATGGGATGTCTACGCCTACTTTGTCGGCCTATTACAGCATATTACGGGAATTCAGGTAACGCGCGACCGCAGGAGCCAGGGTTATTGGCTATTGGCTATTGGCTATAAATTGGAATCAGTGGTCCGCTTTACAACAGAATACCTAGCCCAGGTCGCTCCGGAACTGGTGGCCCACTTTGTAGCGGAATAGGTGGCCGGATGCCACCGGAATTCGCAAGCCCCCCCACTAGTACCCGTCAATGACCATCCACACGCCGCCCTTGTCGCCAAATTCACCGGCCTTGCGGTCCACCTTTACGCACAGGCGTTTTGTCGATCCGCAGTTGGTCAGCTTCGCCTTGCCCGCTTTTCCCTCCCATTGCCCCGCTTGGTTTTTAAGCTCGATCAACTCAGCCCGTTTGAGACCGACGTACCAATTGAGGCCCGTAACGGTCAAAACAGCCACCAGGAGCGCAAGCGCCAAGGGATAGGCCGCTTGCACTAGTGTCTTTTTTTGTATTGCACTGGCGACCTCTTGGATCTTTTTGTGCATCTCTTCGAACGCGCTTGCAACCTTCACAGCTTCGCTGTTGGTTTCAGCAAAGGCTCTTCTCGCCTCTTTCCCTATTTCCTCACCTGCGGCTTGCTGGATGGCCGGGACAACGCCTGCTATCGTTTTGACGGCACCGGCCAACGCTTTCAATTGTGTGGCGTTAGCCGCGCTCTGCTCCTCGGCGGTATCTATCAGCACCGCGAGCAATTTTTTTTCATCCATCTGGGCTTGGCCTCCTATCGGCTAAATCCACGATCTTTGTTTTTGTGGCTTCGCTCGTGCTCCTGCATTTTTTCCATCTCTTCCAATTTCCGGACTGCGGCTTTTTCCAGTTTCACCTGTTCAAGCACTTTATTTCTCCGAACTCCATCAACGGCCCCATAGAGGTACTCCCGTACCTCCACATGGTCGGCAGCCCTTATCCGTTCGATCTCAGCTGCACGGTGCTCCAGTAAAACTTTTCGGTCCTGATTGGTGAGCTTGCTAACCCCAATTGCACCCAAGTGCATTTCAGGATTACGGTCAAGACCTTGAGCGTCGAGGGTGCGATGGTCCACCCTCGCGTCGTGACCGTGCCGTTCAAGGTGGGCGTTTTGCAGGTCAGCCCATAGCTTGCGTGTGGACTGCAAGCGTTCCTCGGTGCCAGCACTATCCTTACGGCATCCGCCCCGCTCCGGTGCCTTAGCGTTGTACCTTTTAAAATATTGCTCAGGATCACGGTTAATACCATCCCTCGTTCGCTCACTGTACATGATATGAGCGTGGGGCTGTTTTTTCCCTTCCAGGGCCGCCAGTGGCGTATGTATCGCCCACTGACAAGCGTGTTTTTCGCCTATCTCTTTTTTAACAAAATCCTCGACCAATTCACGCCGCTGATCGAGTGTAAGCTCTCGCGGTAATGCAATTTCTATTTCTCGATAGGTGGCACCGTTGACCCGTTCAAATTCATCGGCGGCTTTCCAGAAGTACGCCGGGGCGTGTTCGGCCCAGTTCGGCATATTGACTGCTCCTGTTGCCTCTAAATCCTCTTGGCGTTTGTTGTCGCCATATTTGCCTTCTCTGGCTATGTATTCGGCATGTGGTCCGGCCTTGCCCTTGCCTCCTACCTTTACCGTGCAATGGTATGATGCCATTCTTTTTTCCAATTGGAGTCTGTCGCTGTTCGCGTCGCAGACCGCACTGTTTCTCGCGAAGCAGAGAAACAACTAAGTGCGCCCTCCTAATTATCATTAGGAGGTACCTTACCACCGAGCCCATCGATGGTCCATAAAAAATATGCTTGCATTTATCCATGAAAACGGTGAAATATAGAAACAACCGCCGCACAAAAAACGACCAACAGGGAGTGATTACGCCATGGAAAAAGCAAACTGGTTTGAAAATAGGATAATACATATCAAGGGTTTGAAGACTCCAACAGAACAGCAAAAAATGCTGGTTCTTTTGGCTGAAAAAACTGACAGAACTACACAAGAAGAAAAATATCTAACGGCTCTCGTCCGCGCTGAAAAAGCCAACGAAAGAGCAGCTAAAGCAAGAACCGCCGCCGCTACACTCATCAACGATGACAAAAAAAAGGCTAAAGAAGCAGAACGGAAAGAAAGAACGCACCGGCTCATCCAGCAGGGTGTACTTTTTGACCTAGCAAAACTTGAAGATCGGAGTCATGCCGAGCTGTTGGGAATACTGCTTGCAGCCGCCACTATTGAGGATGCTGAGAGGCGGAAAAACTGGAGAGAAAAAGGCGAGGCAAAGTTAAAAGAATTGAGCGTCTCAACTGCTGTTGAAAGGGGCGAAGGTGTCACGTCTTATTGACCAGGGCGAGGTGGGACCTCGGAAAGTTCATTCATAAGGTGACACAACAATTTCAGATTGAACTCTTTGGAATTTAAAATTAATAAATCCACATGCAAGACAATGGAACAAAGGTTTGAGTGGGCTAAAACGAAACCATAACGCTCGACCACAGTTTCGACAGAGTTTCTAGCACCGGTTACTTAGGCATTCCGAGATGCGTCAGAATAGCATCTTCAACCGCTCGCATATCTTCCTTAGACAAACCTCCAAGTAGATTTTTAAGCCGAGACTTGTCCGCCGCCATGATTTGGTCAGCCAAGGCTTTTCCCTTCTTTCCGGCCATGGTCACCAAAGCTTCACCGGGGTACTGACGGCTGGTGTTGCTTGTCAACGGCACAACAACAACCCTCGACAGGTGCCGGTTCGCCGCGTCGTTACTGACAATGACTGCGGGCCGGGTTTTGCGGATCTCGCTCCCTACGGCTGGATCGAATTCCCCCCACCAAATCTCACCGCGTTTCATGGGCCATATCTCCAGCCAGACCGTTGCACCACTCCTGCGCCTCGGCCTCTCGTTCATGGTCGGCGGCCATTGCCTCGTATCCAGCTTCAAGAGCCGTATCCAGCACATGCGGCCTCAATAGGTCTTCAATGAACTGACTCATTTTTCGTTTACCTATCCTTCGATACAGTCCGTCATAGACCGCTTCATCAAGGGTAATGGTCATTCGTTTATGCATAGCTCCCTCCTATTTGTGCGTTATATGCATAACGCACACTCTAAAACCGCTCCGCTTGAAAGGCAAGAATTTTCTCTCTGCCGCTCTCTAGGCGATTTTTAGCTTAATCTATCCCTACCTATACGTTCGGGTTTGAAAATGTAATTGGAGAGAGCACAGGCCGGTTGTGGGTGGCATTGGAAGGGAAGGTGCGTAGACGGAATGATGTTTAAAAGGGGAGGATTTATTTTCCTTTCAAGGAAGCAGTTATTTGTTGTTTCCGACTGCCGTCAGGCAGCAAGTAAATTTTTTAGCGCTTTTTCAGCGTAGCTCGTAGTTGTCCCCTTTTAAATTTATCAGTCTCTAGTCTGGCCATCGTTAAATGGATCGCTTGATGTTTACATCGGTCCTTTTTTTCTGGCATCGCCAGGAAGTGGCTGTGAGGAGGCAAGCCTCTTTACTGCTTTTTATATAAAGTATCTTGTTAGGTGCTCTGTGTGAGCACTATCTGTGGGCAACGGTGCTCTGTGTGAGCACCGTCAGCATCCAACGGTGCTCACACAGAGCACCGTTGCGATAGTGCTCCGTGTGAGCACTATCGGCTCAAACCTTCTTATTTGTTGCCCTTTCCTGTGCTTTCTCCATAGCTTCTTTCATACGGGCCAAAGCTTCGGCGGTCCTTGGGTCAAGCTCGCCCTGATTGATTACATTGTGGTCGCCGTTGTTAATTAAAACATTGAGGTTGAGATTCTCCACGAACAGCATCTTGCCGTCATGTTCGCCGGTCAACATGAACCGTTTTAACTGCGCCCTAGCCGCCTCCACAGTGCTGGGTAGGTAGTCCCACGTTGCCACCGCCGCTGGTCTCCCTTCTTCGTCCTTGAAAGTGACCTTTTCCCGTAGGGTGTAGACATTCTGCCGTCCAACCTTGGATTTGTCCAGGTATCCGTGTTCGGTTAAGGTGGCGAGGGATCGTGTGACCTGAGCCCGACTGATACCGCTCTTTTCCACGATGGTATCAAGACCGGGGAAAGCTTTGCCGGTCTTCCAGTTGGTATAGGCTTTAATGACTAAATACACTGTGACAGCGTGCGGCCCCAGCTTGGCGACGTCGCCATTCTCCACCATGGAAACGAATACATGAAACCAGGTGGTTTCCGCCTTGAACATATCAAGCTGCTTTGGTTCGCTCATGGTTGGGCCTCACATTTAGCGAGGTAGTCAATCAGGGCATCCACCGCAACCTCAACCATGGGTTTCCCTTGTATAACCCCTGCCAACTTAAGCCGTTTGTGAACGTCTTCTGGCACCCTAATGGTAAGTTTCTTGTCTTGGGCGTGTGGGTTTTCCTTCGGCCTTCCCGTCTTTCCCGGCACCCTTTCCGGTTTAACGGCAGCGTCAACTGTTCGCCCAATCCCGTCCAGGTCCATATCGCCGAATCCTTTTGTTTTCCTTGCCGTCATAATACTTTTCTCCATTTTGCCACTAAAAGTCATTTAATCGTTTCTACCTTCATTGTGGCGTTTATCTCAAGCAGCAGTTGTCCGATTTCCTGGGCGGCTGGGCTTCGTTTGTCGTACTCGATCACAGATAGGCCCGACAGTAGGCTTTGCTTGTAGGCCTGCCGATCATGCAACACTGTTTCCAACACCGGTACCGTGGGATATATCCGTTCCAGGGTTTCGCTGATCTCATTGGCCAGAGTTGTTCGCGGTGTTATCCGGTTGACCAAGAAACGACATTGCAAACCAGGGTTGAATTTTTCCCGGATCACCTCCAGGGCTTTTACCGTGGTTGCCATTGCCCGGACATCAAGCGGCGAGGGTTGGCACGGGACAATAACCAAGTCGCTCATGGCGGCGGCCTGATACGCCACCTCGTGACTATGTGGCGGCGTGTCGACAACAATCACCCGATGCTTAAGTTTCTCAATGGTTTTGTGCGGCTTGTCTGGTGCTGCATACAAGGTCAGGTTTCCCCG
This sequence comes from Geobacteraceae bacterium, assembly GCA_028683595.1. Classification (GTDB taxonomy): domain Bacteria; phylum Desulfobacterota; class Desulfuromonadia; order Geobacterales; family Geobacteraceae; genus RPRC01. Next base: position 7,643 of record JAQUHM010000175.1, read on the forward strand.
CTCATGACCCGCGAGAGTATCCAGACAACTCCGTTGCTCATCAGCATCGACCAGGGCAACGTCAGGTTTACCAGGAAGGCCGGCCATGGCTAGTACCAAGTTGATGGCAACGGTGCTTTTGCCGACGCCACCTTTTTGAGAAACAATGGATATTATCACTTTGATACCTTTTGATGCCAAAAGTCATT
>JAQUHM010000176.1 GCA_028683595.1 Geobacteraceae bacterium
CTCTCGTAATCGGTCACCACCCGTTACACTGACCAGCTAACCTGCTGGTTTCGGGCGGTTTTCTTGCTGTTGCAATCGTGCAATGAAGCCGTACGAGAGACTCCGTGAAAGCCCCAAACTTCTCAGTAACAGCACTTTTTCAAGGATTCATGATGAATACTATCTATGGTACTGTTCACGCTCAATTGCCAGAGATGTCATTCTCTTCTCTCGGATAAAGGCCCCCTGCCTCTTGGCAAACCGTTTGCCCGACAGGAAAATTCGTGATATTTTAATCAGCGTATACTTTTTTCATATCCATACATTGATTCAGGAGCCCTTCGTGACCAAGCTGCTCCAGGTAACCGGACTTTCAACACACTTCATCCTTCCCCCCGGAACACTGAAAGTGGTAGACAATCTCGACCTGTCCGTCCAGGAAGGGGAAACCCATGCGATTGTCGGCGAATCAGGCTGTGGCAAAAGCATGACAGCACTTTCCATCATGCGGCTTGTTCCTCCGCCAGGCAGGATTGTTTCCGGTGAAATACTTTTTGACGGCAAGGACCTGCGCAGCTTCTCCGACAGCGAAATGCAGCACATCAGGGGGAACAAAATATCTGTAATATTCCAGGAACCGATGACGTCACTGAATCCTGTGTTCCGGATCGGCGATCAAATCCTGGAGGGGATACTTCTCCACCGAAAGCTCTCAAAGCGAGAAGCGAAAGAAGTAACAGTCGAAATGCTCAACAAGGTTGGCATTCCCTCTCCCTCATCACGATACAATGACTATCCCCACCAACTGAGTGGCGGCATGCGTCAGCGCATCATGATAGCAATGGCCCTATCCTGCGAACCTCGCCTCCTGATAGCCGACGAGCCCACAACCGCTCTTGACGTAACCATCCAGGCCCAGATTCTCGAACTTATTGATGACCTGAAACGGGAGTATGGCATGGGACTGATCCTCATAACCCATGATCTCGGGGTGGTTGCAGAACGAGCCCATCGAACCTCGATTATGTATGCCGGCAAAATAGTTGAAACCGGGCCAACTGACCAGGTCTTGCGACATCCCCTGCACCCCTATACCGATGGCCTGCTTTCCTCTCTGCCCCAGCGAGCAAAGCCCGGGAAGCCCCTCTCGACAATTCCCGGGCAGGTACCAAATCTGCTACTGGACCTTCCGGGGTGCGGCTTCTGTGAACGCTGCCCCCAGAAAGAGTGGAAATGTTCAACAGAGACGCCAGCCCACCTGGAGCAGAATGCAGGGCACTTTGTTCGATGCTGGAAAACCTTATGAATCAACCATTACTAGAAGCGAAAAACATCCGAAAGTTTTTTTCCGTCAAGCCCAATCCCTTTGCCACCGCACTTTCCCTGAAGGCGGTAAACGGAGTATCCTTCCAACTCAACGAAGGTGAAACTCTGGGTCTTGCCGGCGAATCAGGAAGCGGCAAATCGACTCTGGGCAAGCTGCTGCTGCGGCTACTTACTCCAGACGAAGGAGAAATACTGTTCAGGAACAGATGCCTGGACAGTCTCTCTACCAAAGAGCTCCTTTCGTTCAGAAAAGAAACTCAGATGATTTTTCAGGACCCCTATTCATCACTGAACCCTCGAATGCGGATTGGTGATATAATCGGGGAACCGATAAAAATCCATGGGAACACCGATTCTGCCAGGTATCGGGAACAGGTGAACGTTCTCATGAAAAGGGTCGGGCTTTCCGAAGAATATTTTTCTCGCTATCCCCATGAATTTTCCGGTGGACAAAGACAGCGTATCGGCATTGCCCGGGCATTGGCAGTTTCTCCCCGACTCATTATTGCGGACGAACCGGTCTCAGCCCTCGATGTGTCCATCCAGGCCCAGATCATCAATCTTCTCCAGGAACTTAAATCTGAATACAAGCTGTCTTTCCTCATTATCGCGCATGACCTCTCCGTTCTTCATCACATGAGCGACCGCATTGCAGTCATGTACCTCGGCTCAATTGTGGAAATGGGTGACACGGAACAAGTATTCTCCCGCTTTCTGCACCCCTATACGGAAGCCCTGCTCTCTGCCGTTCCTCACTTGGAATTGGAAGAACGCAGAAGAAGGGTTATCCTTAAAGGTGATATTCCCTCCCCCCTTGCACCGCCTGCCGGGTGTCCATTTCATCCCCGCTGTCCGTATGCCCGCCCTGAAATCTGCACAGTGATTAGTCCACCACTTGAAGAAAAGAGGCCGGGCCATCTTGCAGCATGTCATTTCAGCTTGAACTATGCAAATTAATGTGATATTTCTGCCCTCATGAAGTGACCCGGCAAGGTGATGTTTCATATTTTTGTTTCCTCTCTGTTTAGGAGCATGTTTTTCATTAACAGTAAGATTTGTTTTTATTAATTATACGTGCACCTTTATGGCGGATTCAATCTGAATACTGCTGTTTTCTTCTTAGAAAGTTACTTGTTCATAACAAACAGATACTATCCTGGAAATTTATTTGGAAAGTAGCAATCTTTAATTGACAAATAAACCAACCAGGAATATAACTATATATGGATTTCCTGACTTAACGGAGATAAAATTATGGAGTTTGATAAGAATAGAAGTTTCGACAATGAGGCTGAGGTCTGCAAAGTGCTCGGTCATCCGGTACGTTTGAAGATTGTTGCCGGACTCTGCTCCCAGGAATGCAATGTAAAACATATTTGGGAATGCCTTGGGCTTCCCCAGGCAACGGTTTCCCAGCATCTTGCCCTTCTCAAAAACAAGGGGATTATCGAAGGCAAGCGCGATGGCGTCGAAGTTCACTACAGTGTCATACACCCTCTTGCCAAAAAGATTATCTTTCTCATGACCCAACAAGGTACATAACGCCCTTAATAACCGGTAAATACAAGTTAAGCAAGCGCCATAACAGCCTCCAGTCTAACCGACTCTCCGTCATCTCAGCGCCCTGCGACCGTCTTCCCCCCAGCAGCCAGTGTATCTTCCTGAATTACACAATCAGCACGCACATCCTTTGAACAGAGAGCACCTTGAGTAAATCATTCCAAGTGGTGTGCTTTTTATAAACTCCAGCGATAATTCCCCGACATTTCAGAGCAAATTTCTCCTGGCATCCGAAAAAAGCCGCCCTGTTCGACATCACAAAGGTGTGGACACACAAAGAGGGTCCACTTGTCACCGTCAACAAACTGGTATTGAAGCGATATCCGGAAAATTATTTTGCCGAAGTCGAACAGACTGCCTTCTGTCCGGGCAACCTGGTTCCCGGCATTGCAATATCCCCGGACAAGATGCTTCAGGCACGGCTATTCTCCAACCATGCCACCCATATTCATCGCCTTGGCCCGAGCTATCACCTGATTCCTGTAAGTATCAGAAAAACCTAACTCTCAGCATTTTTGGTTCTTTGCAACACCGGAATTTTAGATAATTTCTTTTTTCTGCTCTCCGTATCATCCCCGAGATCCATGGGGTCCATCATAAAGCCAACAATCTCGATAAAATCAAATCCATCACTCATTATTCCTGCAAATTCTTCATCATTAGCGGGTTGTTTCTCCGGAACATAGACCATAACCTCCTTCGAGTCCACGAGATAAAATGCAATATACACATGCGAAACCCCGTTCTCTCGCACCGAGAACACATAAGCGTCACAGGTCACGGTGGTATTGTCTTCTTTGGCAACACGCGTTCTGTTAAGGGACTTATATACTTCCAGCACATCTTCCGGGTGAAGATACTCTACAATCCCTTTTGATTTATCAAGGGTAAAGGCAACAGAATTGCCAGAAGACTTTCTGCCAAACTTTGGTTGAGATCCAAAATCGAAGGCCCCTTCCTGCTGAAGGAAGGCAAACGGGTCCGATTCGTCACTCTCTTTCAAAGTGTTACTCTCGGCTACAGCAGAATCGATAGAATTTTCTTCAAGCGAGAAATATTTCCCGGGAGAGAGTTTTGCTGAAAGGGAAGATGAACCGTCCTTATTTGTAGCTCTTGGTGTGTCAGTCGTCAAAGTCTCCACGGGAAGCTGTGCATTAACAGCAACAGTCTCTTCCTGGACTGAAGATTTACGCACCTCTTGTTTCTCCAATTCGGCTTTTTCATCAATCAGTTTCTGAGCAACCGCTCTAGCAGTGGAAATTCTGTCTTCAAGAAGTTTCTCTGCAGTGTCTTTCTCTCCGGCAAATCGCTCAACATCCGCCGAAATTTCCGCCAGTACCTTTATTGCTGCCTTCTCTGTAGCAGCCTTTTCTGCAGCCAGCCTCTCGGCCTTAAGATGCAAGGCCTCCAACTCACGGGCAAGATTCTTCTCAACGGCAATCTTTTCCGCCGCAAGACTCGAAACTTTGGCACGGAGCATTGCGACTTCGCCGGTCGAGGTATTCTCCAATGCCAATTTTTCCGCCCTCAACTGTTCGGCTTCCTGCTGCAACGCGGCAAGCCAGCTTTCCATATCCGGATCAGCAGCAGTCTCTCCTGGCTTTATCTCATCGTCGGAAAGTGCAGCAATGAGCGAACGGGCAGTACTTCGAGCCTCCCGGGTTTTCTCTGCAACATGCATCTCTGATTGGAGCAGGGCATCAGCAAATTGCAGCACCCTTGCCTCCAATGCAATAAGTTGCGCAGATGCCTCGTTTGCCCGCTCAATCCCTTCTCTTTCGAGCCTCTCAATCTCGGAAGTAACGCTCGAAATCTTCTCCATGGCCGAGACTGTTTTCTTCTTAATTTCAACGCTGAGTGTTGACAGTCTTGATTGTGCTGCAGCAAGCTCCTCGGCTGCAGCAGCCTCGTCAACAGCCATCTGCCTGATCAGCTTTTCTTCCTGGTCAGAGAGCAAAGTAATCTCTTGCGCAGAACTTTCTTCAAAGGAGTTCTTCTCCAAGGAAAGATTTTCTATTTTCGACTTCAGTACGGCAGCCTTCTCTTCCTTCTCAATCCGGACGGAGTCTATATCTTTTCTAAGTTGTGAGACTTCCTTTTCAAGTGAGAGAATATCAGCAGATGCAAGCTCTTCACCCTCTTTTTTCATGTTCAGGAGTTTCTCCTCCTCCAGACGCAGACTGACCAGTATTTTCTCAGATGAATCCCGCGCAGCAGCAATCTCTTCCTTCAGCAAAATTATTCGTTCCTGCTGGGCGGACTGCTCCATGTCAGCCTCTCGTTGCAATAACAATTCTTCTGCTGCCAGTCGATCAACCTCCTCATTCAGATCGGCACTGGTGGCAGCACAAGAATCTTCAACTGACTTTTTCTCTGCCTCTAAACGTACTATCTCAGCCCGGAGTTCAGAAATAGCTGCATCAGCGGATTGCACAGATTCTGCTTTTTCCTTCCGCAGTCTTTTCTGCTCAGCCGCAAGCGCAGCAAGGTCTTTAGCAACAGCTTCTCGGATGCCGGCACTATCCAGGCAAAGCTGCTCAATTTCGCTCCGGACCGATAAAAGCTCCTGAGCCACTTCTTCCGACAACCGCTGCTTTTCCTTTGTCTGTTCTTCCAACTCAGCCTTCAAGGCTGACAACTCCTCTGTTCCCTTCTGTTCTCGTGTTATTAATTCTTCTTCAAAGGTAGCTCGTTGGCGCTGAAGATCAGACAACTCACCCTGAAGGCTCTTTTCAAGAGCAGATTGCTCATCTTTTTGTCTCTCAAGCTCGTTCCGCAGTAACTCCAGTTCCTGATCTGTTTCGCTAGGAAGGGAAAATCCTTCAAGCTCAGTCTTGAGAACGGCAATTTCACGCGCCCTTTCCTTCTCCGCAGACGACTTCGCAAAATTCAGATTGTCCAGTTCTGTTTGAAGAGCCGTTAACTCGGCAGAAGCATCCTTCTTGTAATTTGCTATCTCGGTTTTCAGGGAATCTATTTCTGCTTTTGCTGCGACAATTTTCCTGGAAGCTTCTTTTTCAGCAGCCTTCTTTGCCTTGGTCAAGCTTTCGATATCCGCAGCAAGTGCGGACAACGTCTCTTCATCGGATTTTTCCTGAGAGGCAATCTGGCTGGAGAGACGCTGCGATTCTTTACGGAGCTTTGCAATTTCCTTGTCAGCAAGTGCTTCAGCGGTAGCTTTCTGCTGATCCAGATCCACTAGGCCGGCCTTTAATGCCGTAATCTCGGTATTGCTTTTGTCCTCAAGTGCACGTATTTCCTTTTCAAGTTTTTCGGTATCCGCGCGAAGCAAGGCAAGTGTTTGAGTCGTAACCTTCTCTGCCGCCAGTTTATCAACAACCAGTTGATCCTTGCGTTTCTTCTCATCAACCAGGTCAGTCTCCTTGCCCCGGACTGATTGTAAGGCCTGGTCGGTATCTCTGCCGGAAGGAGTATCGACGGGAGTTTTTGAAACTTTTATTTCCTGTTCCAAAGATGTTGTTTTTATTTTCGCCGCAGCCTTGCCTTCTGAGGCAGGTTCTTTATCTGAAACATCGTGCTGTTGCCGGGATGTCTTTTCAGAAACACCTTTCCTTTGTGATGTTTTTTTGCCGGAAGTTGCAGGACGAACTACCCTGAGATCATTTATAACCACTTCTTTGAGTGCTTTGCTGTAATTCAGATTTATGCCCTGCATATCAAAGCCGAATTCCTGGACAAAATTTTGTGCTTCCTTGAGCACCTGATCACTCGTCTTTTTATCAGTTGGCTGCCTTTCTGGAACAAATATAACGAAGCTTTTACTATTAAGCAGCGAAAGTGCCACATACACCGAGGTACTGTCACCATCATTGGTTATACAGATAAAAGCTTCACATGGCTGCTGCTGTCTCCCACCATATCCCAGCATGATTGATGAACTTGAACGATACATCACAGCTACGTCCTGAGCATCTGCTTCAATAAAGTGCAACAAACTGTTTTCAATAAACATCTTTCACCCCGCGAATCCAAACTGATGTCTGATGTGCCCAAGTCGATTTGAAATGTGGCATCGGTAATTGCATGGAACGCATAAAAGCACTCATAGAAGGTGCAGGAAATTGCGCCGTCAAATTTCGTAAACACATGATCATAAAATTGGCCTAAGATACAAAAAAGCCGGGGCCAAATATCAAAACAGATATTTCGGCAACCCGGCAGTCTGCATGAGACCCTTGAGGCTTTCCGCCCCACCCTCGCGAATGGTTTAGTATTATCGTGTATCTCAAAATATTCAGTTGTTCTCCTCTTTGCTTGCCCATTATCCGAAACCATAATGCAAAGTCAACAGATTTTTGATATAACATTAATGTTCGGGAACTCCTGCAAATCAAGAGCGTCCCGGTATTAATTCAGAAAATTGTGTGGTATTATATGCGAAACAATACTTTCCTCACTGAAATACCGGAAATCAACAAATCATAACAACAAACTCTCCTGAGGAGGAGCTGTCATGCAAAACGTTGTACGATCAAAACAATCACTGTCCGAAGAAGAACTCGCCAAACTCAAGGAAATTGACTGGGAAACATACTATCGTGAATCTGCCTCTGCTGATCTAAAGGGCCTTTCAAATTGTCCGGATTGCAATACGATCCTTATTGCTCATGATGATCAATCGGAACTTACCTGTTATCATTGTGGAAAGAAAATCACGCTATAAAACACTATATCAAATACAATGACCTTTTGCTGATTTAGGTTTACAACTCAACTTTCGCACCAGCAGGTTAGTTGATAACTACATGTTTTATTTACATTTTAGCCACATGGCGGAGCCAAAAGTAGCAATCGCTCCCTAAAAGCTCTTGGTAATGTCTCAACAAAACGCTCA
>JAQUHM010000005.1 GCA_028683595.1 Geobacteraceae bacterium
CGGATTCGGGAATTACCGGTGCGACCCCGACCACGGACAACAAGGGAAACATAAAATATCTGGTCGGTGACACCGGCGACAACGGCTGGTGGGACTATTCCGCGGCGATCCGGGCGCAGTACGACCTGTCGGATACCGCCAACATCAGGTTTTCCTGGTTGCGGACCGCCAACAGGTACAGCTATGAAAATCCCCACACGTACCTGAGGGATTCAGCCGGATTACCCGTTTACACCTACAATAACTCGGCAGACAAGACAGTCATAAAAGAGAGCAGCTTCGTGAGCGGCAAAGGCAGCAACATCCTGGATACTTACACCATCCACGCAGAAGCCCTTCTCGGTACGATGAAAGGGAAATTCCTCTTCGGGATTAATGATATGGGAGAGAACTGGTATACAACTCCCTCATCGGCGACGCTTGCCGGCGGAAATGGAACGAAAAGCGATTCACCGAACAGAACCTACTATACCGACCTCCAGCTATCCATGCCCATCATGGAAAAGCATGTACTGACAGGCGGATTCTCATTTCGCTACGATACCGCCGACAGCAACAATCTACCGCTGAGCAACTATAAAGATCCGGATTCTGTTTCCGGCGCCAGCAGCCAATGGGGCGGCGGCGTGACCCGGACGTACTCCGCATATCTCCAGGCGGAAATAGCGGTATTGGACAGCCTGACGATCTATGCGGGAGTACGCGATGACTTCTGGATCTCGAACGACGGCTATGCGGGTTTCACCGGCACCGGCGCCACCTCGGAAACATACCCGGAAAAATCGAAAAACTCCCTGAACCCCAAGGGGGCCGTTGTCTGGAAACCCCTGGACGGCACCGCGCTTCGGATCTCGGGCGGCAAGGCTTTCCGCGCGCCGCCGCTCAACCAGTTGTATAAGACCTGGATATCGTCAAGCACCCTGACCGTGTACAACTCCAATCCCGACCTCGACCCCGAAACAGTGCTTTCCTGGGATATCGGCGCAGAGCAGACCCTGTGGCAAGACGCGAAAATCAAGGCAACCTTCTTCGAAAACTATCTGAGCAACATGATCTACAATGTCACCGTAAGCGGAACGACCACCATAGGGGGAAAAGAATACAAAAATAAAAAATATACCAACGTGGGCGGCGCCGAAACCAGGGGTGTCGAGCTGGAACTGGAGCAGCGATTCGGAAAGCATTTCCGTCTCTTTGCCGGCTATACCTACACCGATTCGGAAATCACCGAGTATGACCCGGACCCCACCCTGGTTGGAAAACAGCTGACCCAGGTACCGCGCCATATGATCTCGATGGGTGCGGACGCCTCCTACGGTCCCGCTTCCCTCTTTATTTCCGGCAGGTATGTCGCCAAGCGCCACGCGCAGGACGACAACAGCGATATCGTCAATAACGTATATGGATCCTATGACCCCTATTTTGTCGTGGATATGAAAGCGGCATATGAAGTCACGGACTGGGCAACCGTTTCCCTCAGCGTGAACAATCTGCTGGATCGGGAATATTATACCTACTACGTGGCGCCCGGCCGCTCCTGGTTTGCCAATCTCGACCTGAAGTTCTGACCATGAAACTGCGATTTTTCATAGCGGGTACCCTCTGTTTGCTGCTGTCGGCGGTTGACGCGCCTGCGGCAACCCTCACCTTCCGGGACAAAACCGGTACCGACGTCACCGTGAGGATCCCGGTCAGGCGTGCGGTGCTCTACGAAACCTACGAACTGTTGCCGGTGACCGGGGCGTGGGACCGGGTTGCAGGGATCAGCCGCTTTGCCCTGGAAAACGACCTGATCCGGGCGGTCAAACCCGATATAGCCCGCGCCATTCCCTCGGCAGGCAGCCCCATGGATCTGAATCCCGAAGCCCTGTTCCGGCTCAGTCCGGACGTAATCATCACCTGGAGCAGTAACCCGCAGGCGGTCAAGTTCCTGCGCGCCAGAGGACTGACCGTGATCGCGATCTATCCTGAAAGCCTCCGGGAATTGTACGAAGTGATGCGGCTGCAAGGAAAGCTTTTCGGCAAAGAACAGCGGGTTGAATCGGCCATCGGGGAAATGGAGAGGATTTTTGCCCTGATTCGCTCCAGGACCGCATCGATAGCTCCTTCGGCCCGAAAGAAAACACTCTGGATCTCCAGCAAGCCGACAACGGTTGCGGGAAGGATCGGCGTTAACAATGACCTGTTCGGCGTCATCAGCCTGGAAAATGGCGCCGGGTCCATCGACGGGCGAACCGCCGTTGTCCCCCTCGAGCGAATCGCCGCCTGGAACCCTGACCTGATCTTCATCTGGGGAAACGCCCGCTATGGCACGGCAGACATCCTCGGCAATCCACAGTGGCGGCACATCAATGCGATAAAGAACCATGCCGTGTTCAAGGCGCCCAAATGGTCCACTTGGTCCCCGCGGGTCGCGGCAATCGCTCTCTGGATGGCATCGAAAGCCTACCCGGAACGTTTTCGGGACATAAACATCGACAAAACTATCGACCAGTTCTACCGAAAGGTCTATGGCATCCCTTATGGAAAGGTGACACGAATTGCGGACTAAGACTCTCCTCATTTTTGCAGCTCCTTTTCTGGCAGGTCTGCTGGCGCTCTTTATCGGCGCCTACGGCATTGCGCCCCTTCAGGTGCTGGCGGCGCTGCGGGACGGACTTTCCGGGATCGATACGCCGGAAGCGGCCATCATCCTGGATATCCGCCTCCCCCGCATCGTCCTGGCCGGGCTGGCCGGTCTGGGCCTCGCCACCTCCGGCGCCACACTGCAGGCGGTGCTGCGCAATCCCCTGGTGGACCCCTTTATCCTCGGCATCTCATCCGGGGCCGCCTTCGGCTGCGCCCTCACCATCGGCTTCGCGCCTTTCATCCCCCTGCAGGCGGCGGCCTTCCTCGGCGGCGGACTGGCGGTCCTGATCGCCTGCCTCATTGCCCGTACCGGGGACGGGACGATGTCACGCCTCTCGCTGGTCCTTTCCGGGGTGATCGTCTCCGCGTTCTTCAGCGCCATGGTCTCCCTGATCAAGTTCTTCGTCGACCCCATGAAACTGCAAAGCATCGTCTACTGGCTCATGGGCAGCTTTTCCCTGGCCGAGTGGTCGCAGGTCCGTTCCGCCGGGATCGGTATTCTGCTCGGCTGCCTGCCGATCCTGCTGCTGCGCTGGCGGCTCAACGTCATCAGCATGGGCGATGAGGAGGCCCAGACCATGGGAATCAACGTGGCCAGGAAACGGCTTATTTTCATCATCGCCGCCACTCTGGCGGCCACCAGTGCGGTTGCAGTAAGCGGCATCATCGGCTGGGTCGGGCTCATGGTCCCTCACCTGGTACGGATGCTGGCAGGCCCGGACCACCGGCGGCTGATTCCCCTCACCCTGGCAAGCGGGGCTACCTTCATGATTCTGGCGGATACGGCAGCCAGAAACCTGAGCGACTTCGATATCCCGGTAGGGATCATCACCGCGATTGCCGGAGCCCCGTTTTTCGTCTACCTGATGAGGCGGAACGGCAAGGAGAGTTGGTAACGATGATACGGGTCGAAGAAGTGAGCTTCCGTCATCACCGCGCGCCGACACTGGTAGTGAAAAACATCACGTTTTCCGTTCCCAACGGCAGTATTGCGGTACTCCTCGGCCCCAACGGCTCCGGCAAGACAACCCTGTTCAAGTGCATTGCCGGGCTGTGGAAACCGTGCGGCGGGAAGGTTATCCTGGACGGGAAGGACACGGCCCGGCTCTCTTTCAGAGAGCGGGCCCTGCGGATGGCCCTGGTGCCACAGGATCACACACCCCCCTTTCCCTATACGGTCCTGGAGGCGGTGCTCATGGGCAGGGCGCCCCATGTAGGGCTGTACGCCGCCCCTTCGGCGGCGGATCTTCGCACGGCCCACACCGCCCTGGAAATCGTCGGCGTCGCACACCTGGCCAAACGGCCCTATACCCGCATAAGCGGCGGCGAGCGACAACTGACCCTCATCGCCCGCGCCCTTGCCCAGGAGGCACCGATCCTCCTCTTGGACGAACCCACCTCCCACCTGGACTTCCGCAACCAGCATGCGGTGCTGTCAATGGTGCGTCGGGTTGCAGAGCAAAAACGGCTGACCGTGCTCATGACCCTGCACGATCCAAACCTCGCTGCCCACTTTGCACACCAGGTGGTATTGCTGAAAGAGGGGGAAATAACGGCACAAGGAACCCCGGAGGATGTTCTTACCGAACGTCACCTGAAACGGCTTTACGGCGTCGGCATCGGTATACTGTCCGACCCGGAGCGGCGGCTCTTTTATCCCACGTCATCCTGAGGAAGAAGAAAGGGAGGTAATGCATGGACGAGTTCAATATCGGCGAAAAACTGAGAAACGCGAGACAGGAAAGAAAAATGAGTATGAAGGTGCTGGCCCAAGAAATCGGCTGCTCAATCTCTCTCATTTCGCTCATAGAAAACCGGAAAATATCTCCACCCATAAAAACACTTTCCTGTATCGCAAAGGCATTGGCCATATCCCTCAAAGATCTCTTTGAAGAGGATGAGGAGCGTGTCGTATTCGAAATCACCAGAAAATCAGATGGTAACTACCAAAAGGAGACGTGCCTCCGAGGAGACACAATGGAATCAACCGTGAGTCAGCGGCATTCCCTTATCAGAAACAAGAAAATGAAACCCCAAATTATCAAACTCCCCAAGGGTTGTCCCACGTACCTGAAGTATTTACACAATGAAGAATCGCTGATTTACGTCATCCACGGCAAAACGGAGCTTTTCCTCGGCAACCACTCGATACCGCTTGAAGAAGGGGACAGTGTCTATTTCGAGACATCTTCGGCGCACGGATTCAGATCCAGAGACAATTCGGAAGCCCTGATCCTGGAGGTCGGAACAGCGGCTTAGATCTCCGCTCTAATCGTCCCCGCGACACTACGTCAGGCATTTCGCATACCTGTTACGCAGTGACTCATCGGGTCGGCGTTGCATATCTGTTTTTCAGGAAGAAGCACATGAACAGTAACATTTGGAAAAAGTGCGAAGACTTTCACAGCCATTCCTGTCCGGGCCTTGCCATCGGGACCAAGGTCTATCAGGTAGCGCTATGATCGAGGCACGAGAACTGCGCAAAACATACGAGACGGTCACTGCGGTGGACGGCGTATCCTTCTCCGTCGGCACGGGTGAGATCTTTGGCCTCCTGGGGCCCAACGGCGCAGGCAAGAGCACCCTGATCCGGATGATGACCTGCCTGACCCGACCCGATGCCGGGAAATGCCGCATCTCGGGACGCGACGCGGTCGCCGAGGCGGGAGCCATCAAGTCCCTCATCGGTATCGTCCCCCAGGAGAACAACCTGGACCGGGAACTGACCGCATGGGAAAACCTCTTCATTTACGGCCGTCTGCACCGGGTTGCAAATCTTCGGAGCAGGATCGACGGGGCGCTGGATGAAGTGGACCTTCGAGACCGGTCCGGCAGCCTGGTGAACGGACTTTCCGGCGGCATGAAGCGCCGTCTGATCATCGCCCGCGCCCTGCTCACCGACCCGTCGATACTGTTCCTGGACGAACCCTCCATCGGCCTTGACCCCCAGATCAGAAGGCAGTTGTGGGATATCGTACGCCGCGCCGCGCGCTCGGGCCGGACCGTGTTCCTGACCACCCACTACATCGAAGAGGCCGAGACCCTCTGCGACCGGGTGGGCATCCTGTCGAAGGGGCGACTGATTGCGCTGGACACCCCTACGGCACTGAAGGAACTGGTAGGGCCGTACGTCGTCGACCGGATCACCGATGACGGCCGTCTGATCCAGCATCTGGTCCGAAACCGTGACGAGGCAGTGGAACTGGCGCGGACCCTGGAGAACGGCTGTACCGTTCGCCGGACCAACCTGGAAGACGTGTTCATCAAACTGACAGGGGAACGGATAGAATGAACCTGACCGGCTGGTATCCCATCTTCCTGCGGGAAATGCTGCTGTTCCGGCGCAAACTCCTGAAACCGGGCTACCTGGTGTCCGCCATGCTGGTGCCGCTCATCTATCTGGCGGTCTTTGGCCTCGGCCTGGGCAAGAGCGTCCGCCTGAACGGCGGCGACTATATCTCCTTCCTCATCCCGGGGCTGGTGGCCATGAGTTCCATGACCAATTCCTACACATGGGTAGCCAGTTCCCTGAATCTGAACCGTCTCTACTTCAGGACCTTCCAGATCTTCATCCAGGCGCCGATATCCGCATCGGCAATCATGCTGGGCGAGGTGCTGGCCGGAATGGTCAAGGGGCTGTTTGCGGCTCTGCTCCTGGTCGGCATGGGGCTCTGTATACCCGGACACTTCAGCATCACGCCGCTGCTGGTTATAGCCATGGTGGGCAACAGTTTCATGTTCGCTTGTCTCGGGGTGATCACCGGCATGCTGGCCAAAAGCCACGAAGACACCTCAACCTATAACAATTTCTTCATCCTCCCCATGGCGTTCTTCAGCGGCACCTTCTTTCCCCTGGACCGGCTGCCAGCCTTCCTGAAGGGGCTGATACTGCTGTTCCCGTTGAGCCACACGAACATCGTCATCCGCAAGGAAACATTGGACGGGGAGGCGCTCCTGTCGCTGCTGGTCATGGTAGGCTATACGCTGGTATTCCTGGTGGCCGGCACGCGCTTGATAAGAAGGTACAGCGAGTAACTAAGGAGACTCATCATGAAACTCTTCACCATTATGTGGTCCAACTACGTTCCGCCCCTCAAGGCCGTATGCGCCGTAGAAGGGCTGAACCTGACCTCATATTCCAACAAGCAGATCAACCTCCGTCCCGAGCTTCTGGACAACGTTCGCAACGCCATGAAATCGGCCGACTTCCTACTCCTCTACCGGACCAGCGACCCGTTTTGGGAGGAACTGGAATCGGACATCCGTGAAGCGGGAAAAGATCGCCCCGTGGTCGTGACGGGGAGTGATCCGAGCCTCTGGGGGCTTTCCACCGTTTCGCCGGAGGTCTCCGCGACCGTGTACACCTATCTGCTCTTCAACGGAGAAGAGAACCTGGAGAATTTGGTCCGCTACCTGCACGCCACCCTGTTCGACAAGAATACCGCTTACCGGGAACCGGCGCCAGTGGCCTGGGAGGGAATCCACCATCCCCTCCTGGACGGTGTTTTCACGGATACTTCAGCCTATCTGGATGCCTACCGGGCCGCGCTGGGCGAACCGGAAGCGGGCTGGGTGGGTCTCCTCTATTCCCGCTCCGACTGGGTGAACGGCAATATGGAGGTGGAGCGTTCGCTGATCGCCGGCCTGGAAGAACAGGGACTGGGTGTAATCCCGGCGTTTTTCTACTCGATTAAGGACGTCAATCTGGGAAACAGGAGCGGTGCCGAGGTCATCGAAGAGTATTTCACAGCCGATGGAAAGCCGATGGTGGCGGGCATCGTCAAGCTTTCCTCCTTCTTTCTCGCAAGCGGCGGGAGAACGGCCGGGGCACAGGACGCACCTGCCGGGGTGGAGGTAATGAAGCGCCTCAACATCCCCCTGTTCTGCCCGCTCATCTCCCACTACAAGGACGCGGATCAGTGGCTGGCCGACCCCGAAGGGCTCGGCCGCCAGGTGGGGTGGAGCATCGCCATGCCCGAGTTCGAAGGGGTCATCGAACCGATGGTAATCGGCGCCTCGCAAGGCGCGGCCGATCCCGAGAATGAGCGCTACGAGCCGATCCCCGACCGCATTGCCCGCTTCGCCCAACGGGTCGCCGCGTGGCTCCAGCTGGGAAGAAAGCCGGTCGCGGAGCGGAAGGTGGCCTTCATCCTCCACAACAACCCCTGCGTCTCGGTGGAAGCGAGTGTGGGCGGTGGGGCACACCTGGACACCATGGAAAGCGTAGCCCGTATCATGCACACCCTGCGCGAAGCCGGCTACGCGATCGATCCTCCCGCAGACGGCAAGGCCTTGATCGACGATATCATGAACCGCAAGGCGGTTTCGGAATTCCGCTGGACCACCGTGGAAGAAATCGTCACCAAGGAAGGCGCCCTGGATCTCCTGGAAACGAAACGCTACCTCCCTTGGTTCGAGGAACTACCGCAATCGACCCGGAATCGCATGATCGAGGCATGGGGAAACCCGCCCGGCGAGGAAAAAAACGGGGTCCCAGCGGCGATGGTCCATGACGGCAGGATCGTGATCAGCGGCCTTCGGTTCGGCAACGCCGTGGTCTGCGCCCAGCCGAAACGGGGGTGTGCCGGAGCCCGTTGTGACGGAGAGGTATGCAAAATTCTCCACGACCCGGATGTGCCGCCGCCCCACCAGTACGTGGCTACCTACAAGTGGCTCTCGCGGGAATTCGGGGCCGATGTTCTGATTCACGTGGGCACCCATGGCAACCTGGAGTTCCTGCCGGGAAAGGCTACCGGCCTCTCCTCGGGCTGTTTCCCGGACATCGGCATCGACACCATGCCCCATCTCTACATCTACAATGCAGACAATCCACCGGAAGGAACCATCGCCAAGCGGCGCAGCAATGCCGTGCTCGTCAACCACCTGCAGACAGTGATGGCGGCCGGCGAACTCTACGGCGATCTGGACGCCCTGGAACGACTGCTGGAGGAATACCGACGTTACCGGGGAACCGAGCCGGGCAAGGCTCACACCATCTCCCATCTGATCGCCGATACGGTAAAAACGCTTTCCCTGCTGGACGAAGAGGTCACCCACCGGAACATGGACGAGAAGGTCATTGAAATACACGATGCCCTGACACTGCTGAAGGGAACCCGCATTCCGAAAGGGATGCATGTCTTCGGTGTCCTGCCGGAAGGGAAGCGGCTGGCGGAATTCGTCTACGCCGTAGTCCGCTACGAGAACAGCCCGGAATCGCTGCGTGGTCTGGTCGCACGGACACTGGAGCCTGCGGCGGATGAGGATAACGGTTCTTTCCGTGACCGTGTGGATGACACCGCGCGTATCCTCTGCAGGGATTACCTCGAGCTGGGCAGAACGCTGAGCGAGGGTTTTCGCATGGCGTGCTCCGTGGAACCGGACCGGGAAATCGTCAAACGGATACAGGGATTCATCGACGAGGTGCGGGACAGAGTCCTCGCTTCGGACGAAATCGGCGCGCTGCTTAACGGTTGTGACGCCGGTTACGTAGAACCCGGACCGTCCGGGCTCATAACCCGGGGACGTCCGGACATCCTCCCCACCGGCCGCAATTTCTATTCACTGGATCCCCAGAAGATCCCCTCGCCGGCTGCCTGGGAAACCGGCCAAAGCCTGGCCGAGAAAATTCTGGAGAAATATCTGGCCGACGAGGGAACCTGGCCGGAGAACATCGCCTTCCACTGGCAGTCCACCGACATCATGTGGTCCGAGGGCGAGGGGCTGGCCCAGATGCTCTTTCTCCTGGGGGTGCGGCCCTGCTGGCAGCCCAACGGCCGGGTACGGAGCTTCACCGTAATACCCCTGGAAGAACTGGAAAGGCCACGTATCGACATCACCGTCCGGGTTTCAGGCATCACCCGCGACAACTTCCCCACCGCCATCGAACTGCTTGACGAGGCCGTTCAGGCAGTGGCAGGCCTTTCCGAACCACTGGAGATGAATTACATACGGAAACATACTCTGGAGCGACTTGAGGGAACGGACTCAACCAATGCGGACAAGGTCCGTGAGGCAACCTACCGCATCTTCGCCTCCATGCCCGGCACCTATCAGGCAGGCACCCAACTGGCGGTCTACGCCTCGGCCTGGAAGACCGAGCAGGATCTGGCGGATGTCTTCCTCTACTGGAACGGGTACGCCTATGGCAAGGGCGTGTTCGGCGAGCAGTCCCACGGAAGCCTGAAAGAAAGTTTGAGGACCGTCACTCTCACCTTCAACAAGACCGTAACCGACGAATACGACCTGACCGGTTGTTGCTGTCATTTCGGGACCCTCGGCGGCATGATCAACGCCGCGAAAGTCCTTTCCGGCAAGGAGATCAGGAACTACTACGGCGATACCCGTGAACAGGGAGAGGTTGCCGTACGCACCCTGGAAGAAGAAATTCGCCGCGTGGCACGGGGGAAGATTCTCAACCCGATCTGGATCGACGGAATGAAAGAACACGGCTACAAAGGTGCCGGCGAGATCAGCAAGCGGGTCGGCCGTCTCTATGGCTGGCAGGCCACGGCGCAGGCGGTGGACGGTGCCGTGTTCGACGATATCACCCGCACCTTCCTCATGGACGAGAAGAACCGGGAATTTTTCGAAAAGAACAACCCGTGGGCCTTGGAAGAAATGGGGAGGAGACTGCTGGAGGCTGCGGAGCGGGGCCTGTGGAAGCCGGCGGATGATGTGCGGGAAGAATTGATGGACCGCTACCTGGAAATCGAAGGATGGATCGAAGAACGGATGGGAGATGTTCAGGGCGACTTCCAGGGAGGGAGCATCGACATCATGACTGCGGAGGATGTCCCGGCATGGCGGAAGAAGATGGGGAATTTATCCTTGAAATAGACATACAGATTACCGAAATACCCCTTTCTCAAAGGAAGAGCGAAGGGGATTTCCCCATTCTTTCAGATACGAAATACCATACATAAACCCTGAATCGAACGGAGGCATTGTCAGCATGATTTTTCCCTTTACCGCAATCGTAGGACAGGAACAACTGAAAACCGCCCTGATTCTGAACGTCATCGATCCCGGCATCGGCGGCTTGCTGATCATGGGTGAAAAGGGAACCGCCAAAAGCACCGCGGTTCGGTCGCTGGCCGAGCTCCTCCCGGAACTGGAAACGGTACGGGAGTGCCGCTTTCAGTGCGACCCTGTAGGGACCCTTTGTAGCGCCTGCCGGGAACGACTCACCATGGGCACACTCCCCCACGACCGGAAAAAAATGCGGGTAATCGAGCTTCCCCTCGGCATCACGGAAGACCGGCTTGTGGGTACTCTCGACATTGAACATGCACTCAGGCACGGGGAAAAACGCTTCGAAGCCGGTCTGCTCGGCGACGCTAATCGTAACTTCCTCTACGTAGACGAGGTGAACCTGCTGGAGGACCACATCATCGATCTGCTGCTGGATTCGGCCGCCATGGGAGTCAATACGGTGGAGCGGGAAGGGATCTCCTTCAGCCACCCGGCCCGATTCATCCTGGTGGGCACCATGAACCCGGAGGAGGGGGACCTGCGCCCTCAGCTGCTAGACCGCTTTGGCCTCTGCGTCCAGGTTACCGGGCTGCATGACCGGGAACAACGGATGGACATCCTGCGGCGCAAGGCGGCTTTCGACGACGACCCGGCGGCATTCGGAGACCAATGGCGTTCCCCGCAGCAGGAACTGTGCGAAAAAATCGCCAAAGCGCGGGAGCGTCTCCCGTCGATTCCCCTGGACGACGCAATCCTGGAGCAAATCGTTTCGGTAACCGCGGCTCTCCGGCTTGATGGGCACCGGGCCGACATCGTGATCATGAAAGCGGCCAGATCTCTGGCAGCCTTCCGCGAGCTTGCGGAGGTCGGTACCCGGGAGATCCGCGACGCAGCCCTGCTGGCCCTGCTTCACCGCCAGAAACGCCTGCCCTTCGAAGAGATGGGAAAAGAGCAGGGAAGACTCAATGCAGTCCTGGAGGAAACCCTACCATGCGCCTGAGCGAATTCGTCGGCCAGGAAGAAGCCAAGCTCGGACTCTTCCTGAACGCTGTGGATCCCCATTGTGGAGGCCTTCTGCTGGTGGGGGACAGAGGATGCGGCAAATCCACCCTGGCGAGACTCTACCCTGGCATCATTCCGGTGGACATCCCGTTCGTTGAACTGCCGCTGAATGCCACCGAAGATTCCCTGCTGGGAGGGGTAGACCTGGAACGTACCCTCGCCACCGGCAGCCGTTCCCTGCAGCCGGGCATCCTGTCCCGCGCCCATGGCGGCACCATATTCGTGGACGATATCAATCTCCTTTCCCCGGAACTGACCGCCCTGCTGATGGAGCCCCGCGACAGGGGCATGGAACTGATCGAACGGGAAGGAATTTCGGAGCAGCGGGAATGCCGCTTCACCATTCTCGCCACCATGAACCCGGAGGAGGGAGACCTGTCGCCGCATCTGGCGGACCGCTTCGGGCTGTGTGCGATCATGGAGGACCTGACTTCGTCGGAAGACCGCCTTGCGGTGCTTCGTGCTGCAATGAAAACCGTCTGCTCCACCGTCGAATCGGACGACCTGATAGCCGGCCGCGTAAAAAACGCCCGCAAACTCCTCCCTTCCGTGAAGTTCTCCCCGGAGTCGATGGATCGCATCGCAGAGGTTGTCGAGCAGGCCGCCGTCCAAGGGCACCGGGCCGAACTGTTCCTTTACTACGCAGCCCGCGCCTGCGCCGCACTTGAAGGGGCTGCACGAGTTGGAGCAACACATGTGGACCGTACTGCCGGACTGGTAGTGGCACACCGGCAAATGCTCCCCGGCCGGGAAAATCCTCCCTCGGTCGAAAGCGAACAGCCGCGAGAAAACGACAGGGGAAAAGACGGAGACGAAAGGCAGAGACGACCGGATTCAGGCCAAAGTGAATCCTTGCAGGAGTCACGAAGGCAGGAAAAGGGAGAAAGCGACTCTTCCTCGCGGGAATCATCGGATCGGGAGGAGGTCCAGCCGGTGGGAACCCCCTTCACGGTACGGAGGATCGCCCTTCGCAAGGACAGAATGAAGCGCAGGGCCACAGGCCGCCGCACCACGACACGCAGCAACGGCCGGAGCGGACGGTACGTGAAGAGCCTGATCTGTTCAGCCAACCGGGATGTGGCGGTAGACGCCACCCTGCGGGCCTGCGCCCCCTTTCAACAGGTTCGCGGGCGACAGGAGCGGCTGATCATTACGCAGGAAGACCTGCGTTTCAAGCAGCGGGAACGCAAAACCGGCCACCTGGTCCTGTTCGTAGTGGACGGCTCCGGCTCCATGGGGGCACAGCGACGGATGACAGCCGTGAAAGGAGCGATCCATTCGCTGCTTCTCGACTGCTATCGCAAGCGAGACAAGGTGGCCATGATCGTATTTCGAAAAGATCTGGCGGAACTGGTCCTTCCTCCAACCGCCAGCAAGGAACTGGCGGCTAAAAGGCTGGCCCAACTGCCGGTGGGAGGGAAAACCCCGTTGTCCGCAGGACTGCTGGAGGCTCACCGGCTGGCGCAGCGAACCTTCAGGAACCGTCCGGATACCCGGATTCTCCTGGTTCTTCTCACCGACGGTAAGGGAAATCACTCCCTCACCGGAAAACCTCCCCTGGAGGAGGGACTTCGCATGGCCCGGCTGCTGGGAGAAGAGCCACGCTGTGATTCCATTGTCGTGGATACGGAAAACAAGGGGAACCTGCTCAGGGCCAACCTGGCAAGGGACTTGGCTGCAGAACTCGGCGCCGGGTATTTCACCATCGAATCGCTCCAGGCAGAACATCTGGCCGATCTGGTTCGGGAGTTCTGATTTCTCTATCGCTCCTCTATCTCAGCGCACACAAGTTCAACGTCCGGCCTCTCCTCCACCAACCATTCCTCCAACTGTTCAAGGGTCTTCCGGGCAACCACACGACTCTCACTCACCGTAACGAAACCGAGCAGGGCCTCACCATGCACATCCTGAAGATCGACCTCGGCGGCAGATACATTGAAGGTATTCCGCGCCCGGGCAAGAATGCTTTTTACTATCCCCCGCTTCGTCTTCAAGGAGCGGCTTTGCAGGTGAAGGTAGAGACTTGCGTAAAACACATACATAACGGTGGCTCCCCTAATGTTCAGTGAATTCTGTTTTGACTCCCCTCGCCCTTCGAGTATACTGAGAACACTCCGATGCAAGAGGCATTCTGCTCTGTCCCGAAAAACACAATTCCGCGAACCGTAAGGAGAACACCGATGCGCACAACACTGAAATGCCTTGCCCTCGCCGCACTATTTCTTGCCGTACTGGCCTGCAGTACCACAAAGGGGTCGGAAAAAGTCCCGGGCACTTCCTCCGCTGCAAAGGCCCCAACAGCTGCCTATCCTAAAATCGTCCTCTACACCGTCTCATGGTGCTCCCATTGCAAGGAAGCGAAAGAGTATCTTTCCAGCAGGAATATCCCCTACACCAACCGGGATGTAGAAGAGAGTGACAGCGCAAAGGAAATTTTCAGGGAAAAGTACCAGGCAACGACTGTTCCACTGATCGTCATCGGCAACGATGAGGCAATCATTAAAGGCTTCAGTCGCGAAACCTTTGAGAAAACCCTTCGTGATTTGAAGAAATGATTCGCCACGCTCGAACGATGCCGCAAGAGGACAGCTGACATGTGCCTGATCTTCCTTGCTCACCGGGTCCACCCGCGCTACCCGCTGATCCTGGCCGCCAATCGGGACGAGTTCTACCAGCGCCCGACCGTCCCGGCCGCATTCTGGGAGACCAAGCCCCAACTGCTTGCCGGCAGAGACCTGAAGTCGGGAGGCACCTGGCTCGGGATAAGTCGGACCGGCAGGATTGCCGCCCTCTCCAACTACCGGGACCCGAATAGCGTCCGGGAAAACGCGCCGTCACGCGGCGACCTGGTTACGGACTTCCTGCTCGGCGACATGCCTCCTGCCGAGTATCTGGCATTGCTGCGAGAGCGTTCTCACGACTACAACGGCTTCAACATCATCTTCGGCGACCTGAAAAATCTCTTTTTCTACTCGAACAGGGGGGAAGTCCCTCCCCTTCTGCAACCGGGTATCCACGGACTGAGCAACCATCTTCTCGACACACCCTGGCCGAAGGTCACGCAGGGTAAAAAAACCCTGGCCGAGATTCTTGCGCTCGGGAAAGAGCCTGACGTCGAAGAAATTTTCACCCTGCTTGCCGACCACTCGCTGCCTGATGACAGCCTGTTGCCGGATACCGGTGTCGGGCTCGAAACGGAGCGGCTCCTTGCACCCCTATTCATTACCGGGCCGACCTATGGTACCCGATCGTCATCAATTCTCCTGATCAATCACGACACAGAAGTAACCTTTGTCGAGCGCACGTATAACGGAACACCCGGCAGCGGTTCAACACGCACCTTTCACTTCACCATCGAAGAATAGCCGCTACTACGATCAAACCCTATCCCAGTTGTGAATGCCGATCTGCGTCAAGCCTTCCCGCAAGGCCTGGTAGGCTGCATCGAGCGACTGAGCCCGCTCGCTCTCTTCACCCCCGGTTATTGTCAGGGTAATATCCAGTTCCGGCGTTTCGCCAATGGTCCTGGCAAGGGACTTGATATAGACGCGGGGATGTTCCGGCACCACCCGACTCAACACGGGCTCCAGCAGTGATTCGTCATTGCAGCGGACGGTAATGGCCCGGGTGAGCGATCCGCCATTGCCGAAGGCCTCGGCCAGGAAAGGCTCCAGCGAGGTGGTGATAATCCCCTTTAACTCGGAAGGAACTCCCGGGAGGCAGATGATGGTTGTTTTACCGATTTTAAACAGGACGCCGGGCGCCGTGCCCACCGGGTTGTGGAGCGGTTCCGCGCCAAGCGGAAGCCAGGCCATTTTTTCCCTGGCAGGATTCAACCCGCCCTGCGTCATGATCCCCTGCTCGAACAGCTCGTCATAGCGGTCCTTCACCATCTGGCGGGCTTTTTCATGGAGTTTGAGCTCCAGGCCCGCGCCATCAGATACCGCAGCAACCGTCAGGTCATCGGCAGTCGGTCCCAGCCCGCCGGAAGTAAACAGTACCGATACCCCGCGGTCAACCGCCGATCGGACCGCATCGGCGATCTCCGCCGGGATGTCGCGCAGCATGGTGGCCCGGGCCACATAGCCGCCCCGTCCATTGATCAGTTTGCAGATCCAGTTGGTGTTCGTATCCTGGATATCACCGATCAGTATTTCATTTCCGACAACAAGAATTTCTACGGAACCGGTTTGTGACATGGAACCTCCTCAGAATAGCGTGAGTGATTTTGAACCACAAAAATGCATTTGCCACAGAGGTCTCAGAGGAAAGGCAAAATAAATGCTACACAAGATAATCCCGAAAAAGCTTTTTTAAAATTCAGGCTAGGTTTTGACTTCTCTGTGCTCTCTGTGCCCTCTGTGGCAAAAAGGTTTTCAAGTTGAAGCATAGTCTACCACAAAACTACGGGAGACGGCCACTGGAAGGGAGAAAAGGCGAAGATCGGATTATGAAAAGCGGGATAAGGGGTAAGGGAATAGGCGTTAGGGGTGAGGGGCAAAGGGTACGCACGGCAGGAGCAAGTTCGGTCCTGGTCTGCGGCGGAAGAGAGGAGATTCCCTGTCAGCCGCCGCTGCTTTTGGTAATCATGATGACGCCGATGCAGACCAGGACGGTTCCTGCCCAGCGCATGGGTGTGACTATTTCGCCGAGGAAATACTGGGAGAGAAAGGCAACCAGCACATAGTTCAGGGCCTGCATGGGCAGGGCAACCGAAAGATCTTCCCAGGAAAGGACCGCCAGCCAGAGGAAGAAGAACACGGCAAGCATTGCCGTGCCGAGCACCAGCTTGGGGCTGGTCAGGGCCTGATAGGCTGCGGAGAGGATGCCCCGCAGGTTCATGGCTGATATATCGCCCAGTTCTTTCATTCCCTTTGTAAGAAGCAAATCGCCCACCGTACCGGCGGAGACAGCAAGCAGCATAACGACAACGGTCTTAAACATCGATTCGATCCTCTCCCCGGTAATTTCCGAGGTGTATTCCCTGTTCTGCAATTTTTTCCCGAACCCTGGAACTGGTCAGGGCCGCCAGTTCTTCTTCGTGCAAATAGTCGGGCATCCACGACGCCAGTTCCGGGTCCGGCAGGCAACCGGGATGAAAATAAATTTCCGTACAGCCAGGGTCTAAACGGTTCAGAACCTTCAGGAGATACTCCTCCGTCATTCTGCCGGAGTTGAGCAACCCCTTCACCTCATCCGCATAACAAATCCCGAGCCTGTCCAGCACCGGACGGCAGTTTTCAGCAAGGCGGGCAAAAATAAAGGCATCGAGTCTCCGACCAAACCACCTCGTCCCATCGCTCGCTGGATCATTTGCCAGGTTTTCCCGGGTAAGCCGGAAGCTGCTGATGCCGTATTTCGGCATCAATTCTGCCAGGACGGAAAAGACCGTCGGATGCATGTGAATGTTCAAGTGACCATCTACGTGGCTGAGAGGAAGACCTGTGTCCCTGAATCGCAGAATCTGCGCCTCGACCTCCCGGAACAACTTCTTTCGTAAGGATGTACGGAAAAAGAAGCGCATCCCGGTCAACACCGGATCAACCGGAAAATTCCCTTCACGGTCCACCAGCCCGGGCAGTTCCTCCGGCGAAAGGACAGCCTTGCCCTGCAGCAGCGTCAGGTGCAGGCCGACCTGAAGACCAGGATTTTCCCTTGCCAGTGACACTGCCTCGTCAAAGGCCCGACCTCCCGCCATCAGGGAGGTGCTGGTAAGGATGCCCTCCCGATAGGCCCTTATCACGGCCCGATTGGCTCCGTCGGAAAGACCGAAATCATCGGCATTTATTATCAGCTTCTTCATGGCTGAGGTGCGGAGAGTGGTCATGATCCACTAACAGGAAGAGCAGCTGGACTTCTTGCGCTTCTTCATGTAGGCAAGGTACTGCGCGCCTTCCTTGAGGAGCTTCTTCCGGTCCGCACTGCTGGTAATCATCTTCAGAATACTGCGGGCAATATACTTGGGCCGAAAATAGAACTTGTTGTAGATAGTCTCCACCGCATCAAAGATCTCACGGTTGGAGAGATGGGGATAATTGATGACGCAGGTCTGATGGCCGGTTTCATCGAGGAAGGATTCGGAAGTGATCCATCCCTCTTTTTTTGCCATATCGAAGAATTCCGTACCCGGATAGGGAGAAGCCAGGGAGGCCTGAATGGAATTGATGTCCAGGCGTTTGGCAAACTCGATGGTTTCGAGGATCGTCTCCCGCGTTTCGCCCGGCAGACCCATGACAAAGGCGCCGTGCACGGAAAGCCCCAGTTTCTTGCAGTTTCTGGTGAACTCCAGAGCCTGTGCTTTGGTGACACCCTTTTTGATATTTTTCAGGATCTGATCGTTGCCGGTTTCGTAACCCACTACAACGTGGCGGAGTCCGGCATCGCGCATGATCCTGAGAGTCTCATAGTCACAGTTCGCCCGGGCATTGATTGTCCAGGATACGCCAAGGTGCTTGATTTTCTCGGCAACAGCCCGGGCATGCTCTTTGTTGGCGGTGAAGGTATCGTCGTCAAAGGAAATCTCCTTCACCCCCGGAAGATTCTCCACGATCCACTTGACCTCCTGGTAAACGTTTTCCGGGCTGCGGGTCCGCATGGTGCGGCCGGAAAAGGTCTGTGGCCAGAGGCAGTAGATGCAGCGCGACGGGCAGCCGCGGCTCGAATAGATCGAGACATAGGGATGCAGGAAGTGGGGGATGACGTATTCCGAAATCGGAAGATCCCGGTGGTAAATCTGGCTGGCAAAGGGCAACGCATCGAGATCGGTTATGGGAGGCCGGTCAGGAGTGGACACGACCTTGCCGTCCTTCTGAAAACTGATGCCGTCCACCTTTTCCCACGCAACCCCCTCGGCCAGTTCCTTCACGGAATAATCGAACTCGCCGCGGCAGACAATGTCAACCGCCGCGCCGGCTCTCTTGAGGGATTCCTCAGGAAGCACCGAAACATGCGGTCCTGTCAGAATGGTAACGATGGAAGGCTTCCTCTCTTTGATGCGGCGAGCGGTTTCGACATCGATAGAGAAGGTCGGAGTAGAAGTATACATCACCACCATATCGAAGTCGGCGGCTATGTCTATGCAGTCTTCTAAAGTAAGTTTCTGCACCGGAGCATCCACCACCCGGCTCCCTTCGATCATCCCGGCCGGAAAACAGAGCCAGGTCGGATACCAGAAAGAAGTTACTTCGCGTGACGCCTGGTAGCGGGCACCGGCGCCGCCATCAAAATCCTCGAAAGTGGGCGGGTTCAAAAACAACGGTTTCATGGATTCTCCTATAGAGATGTGCATCTCTTCACATACATTTTTCAAGATCAAGACAATCTAGTAAAATAAAGGGAGGCTTTTCGTTTGTCAAGGTGAAAGGAGCTAAGGAGAGAAGCAAAGACCGCAGGAAATACCGGCTCAGTAGAAACGTCCGGATTGCGGCTGGTGCCATTCTCTGTTAGAGTACCGGACACCAGTGTCCCGTGCGGTTAGTTCTCTGCATTAATTCCGAGGAGTTTTGGCTCATGACAAGGCGAGGCAACGCAGGCATAGTGGGGCTCTGACGAGGGACAACAACGCAGTCAGGGGCCAAAAGAACCGGAATTAAAAGGATGGAATCAACCACACGGGGCACTAGTAGCGGGAGGCAGCAGATGAAGCGTGACAGTATTGGTATCGTCATGGCAATGCAGGAAGAGATCCGACCAATCCTGCGAAGGCTCGGCAGACATCGGAAAGAACAGGCGGGACGATTTCCGGTCTACATTTTCCAGGCAGACGGACGACAGATTACACTCATCGAATCGGGCATGGGAACGAAAAAAGCCAGTGAGGCAACAGAAGAGCTCATTTCCTATGCTCCCCCCCGCATCCTCATCTCGGCAGGACTTGGCGGCGGTGTCCGGAAAGGATTGGACGTGGGAGACGTGGTAATAGCGGGACAGGCCCTGGCCCTCAGAAAAGGGGGCATCAGCACTGCAGCTACCCTGGAAAATGAATCTATGCTCCGTGTCCTGTCAGAATCGTTAGCCGGGCATCCCTTCCGGATTGAAGGCGGCACGACTGTGACCACCAGAAGCATCGTGCACAAAGGAAGAGCAGATCAGCTGATAGCAAGGGAAGTCGTGAACCCGGTTCTTGACATGGAGACAAGTGCCGTGGCAGAGACAGCTGCCCGCATCGGAATACCGTTGTTTGCTGTCCGCGCCATCAGCGACGCTGCCGGTGAGGAACTTCTCTTCTCACTGGACGAGATAACCGACCAGGAACTGAATATCCGCATAAGCAAGGTACTCATCTCCATAGCAAAAAAACCGCGCATCCTTTCCCAGATGCTCCGCCTGGCTAAAAACGCAAAGCTGGCAGGGAATAATCTGGCAATCGTCCTCGAGCAACTGATCCTGGTAGCTTGACCCTGCGCAGGAAGGCCCTTCCCCCGCAAAGCAGTTGAAACCGGTATTTCCGAAGACACTTGCAGATACACGAGGACATACTTTCATGGATATACTTCTCTTCGACCTGGACAACACACTCTATTCTTCGGAACGGGAGCTTTTCCCGCTTATCGACGAGCGAATCAACCGCTACATGAACGAAGTCGTGGGGATACCCATGACTGAAGTAAACACGTTACGGCGCTCGTACTGGCAGCGCTACGGAGTAACCATGCAGGGGCTCATGCGACACCATGGTGTGGACCCGGAAGACTACCTTGCCTATGTTCACGACATTGATGTCTCCAGTCGACTGCACGCCGATCCGGAACTGCGAGATGCTCTGTCGGCAGTTACGCTGCGCAAAGTCGAGTTCACCAACAGCTCCAGAGACCATAGCGAACGAGTATTGGACGCCTTGGGACTATCCAATCTATTCGAAGAAATCTTCGACATCCGGGTCGCCAATTACATCCCGAAGCCCGGTACGGCACCCTACCATGCGGTACTGGAGCGGATCAACCTGCCCGCATCGCGCTGCATCATGGTTGAAGACTCACCGGAAAATCTCCGGACTGCAAAGGACCTTGGCATGGGAACCATTCTTGTCGGCTCTCTTCCCGACACGCCCCATATTGACGTACAGATCCCTGTTGCCGGCGATATATCTTCAGCCTTGTCACACTGGATCGGATAACCCAGCATCCCGTGCGGCTAATTTCTTCCTTTTTACGCCGGTTCTTTTGGCCCATGAATGCGTTATGGACTCGTCAGAGCTCCACTATATCTGCGTCGCTTCACCTCGCCTTGCCAGGAGCCAAAATTCCTCGGAATTACTGCGATAAACTGACAGCACGGAACACCAGCTGAAAACAGGAGAACGCCTGCCTGTTGTTGTCGCTCTATTTCCGGCTCCCATTGCCGACAGTCACATATGGGTAGTCCATCAGATGCTCAGCCAACTCTTCCCGGCTGTAACGGTTCGCTCTGCGAACCAGAAGCACGGTAACGATAACGATCGGCAGAGTAAACATGAAGATTCCTGTCATGGCCATGAGATTCTCACCGATACTGATCGTTATAGCAAGATTGAAGACCAGTACGGAGAGATAGAGTACAGGACCCAGCAGTGATCGAAAGGGAAGATTTGCTATCCCGGCCGGTTTCTCCCTGTTGCTTGCAACTCGGGCATCGATGCGCTGGAGGGCGAATATCAGGACAAGGCTGACGACCCACCAACCGATGTAATTGGAAAGAGGAACACCGAAATGTCCGCCCGACTCCCGGTAGCCGTAGATCTGGCCAAGAAACCAGCGGTTTCCCTGGAGTGCCACCGGATCTATGACGATGTCCAGGAAGACCTGGTAGAGGGAGCCGAGAAGCAGGACGGCAAACGATCGGCGAATCGCCCGCGTTTCGAGTGATACCAGGTTCCATCTATAGGTCTTGATGGGGGAAACCGTCAGCAGGGCAGCCGTGTAGCTGCAGTAGGACAGAAAAACATACGAAAGGGAATCGAAAAAGGGAACGCCCGCAATCCAGAGTTCCTGCATCTTTGTCGTATCAATGTAGTAATACCAGCCATAGGGAACTCCGGTGTTGATGGAGCTATACTCGGAAATAAATGCAATCAGATAACCGACTACGGTGAAAGATAGCGTCTTTTTCCAGCCCATATGAGTAACGGCTACCACAAGGTACACAGCCAGAAAAGCGAACACATAGGGCCTCATGACAAAGGTGCCGACTGCTATCCGTGCAATTTCATCCATAGTTCCCCTCCTGAAACACAGATGGCGCGGCATTTTGCCGCGCCATCTGGAAATTGATGTACTTAGGTTCCGACCGGCGCGTCGTAAGGATCACGCTAATTTACTTGATTATATTGGCCGGTGAAACATTTCTGGTCTTGGAAATCTGCAGCGTGTACTTGCTGTAAAAAGGTTAAAACAGGGTACCGACAATGCTTCCCAGAACCGAAATGGCACCACTGTCGCCAAGACCCTCAACAGCCTGTTCGGTCTTCTTCAGAGTCGCGGTTGCATCCCGATACAGCTTGTCCTCATTAACCAGCTTGCCCATGGTACCTTGGCCATTGTTTATCTTCTCGGTAATTTCCTTGATATTCTTCGATGCACCGCTTAGCTCGGTGTAGAGGGTCTTATCGTTCACCAGCTTGCCCATGGTACCCTCGCCACTGTTGATCTTGCCGGCGATCTCTTTCACGTCCTTCATGCTGTCATTGATGTTGGCCATGGCACTCTTGGCCTCCACGTAGAAAGCATCATCGTTGACAAGTTTGCCGATTGTGCCCTCACCCTTTTGAATTTTCGCCGTAATATCCTTCAGGTTGGCCGTGACCTCATTGGTATTGGCATAGAGGGTCTTATCGTTCAACAGCATGGCCAGCGAGCCGTCGCCACGGTCCATCTTGGTTGTGATGTCGCTGAGGTTGCTCATGGTACTGCGGATGTTTGAGCGATTCTCATCCAGCATGGAGGATATTTTCCCCATTACCTCAGCCTGGTTCTTGTTCAAGTCGGTAATCAGGGTTTTTGCATCGACAGTGATATCTCCCAGGCCAGACATGATCGAATCAACAGTCGCAGCATCTTTCCCCTCAATTGTTGATCCTGGAGGAAGAAGAGGTGCTGTCGGCGAACCAAAACTGAGTCCGAGGAACTGCCCTCCCAAAAGATTGGTCATGCGTAAACTCGCAACGGTGTCTTTTTTGATTTCTGTGCCCTTTTTTACGTCGAAATCAATACGCACCTTGCCGTCAAGCACGTCGATACCGTTGATCTTCCCTACGTCCACCCCGGCAAGACGGACAGAATCGCCAACCTTGAGACCGGTCACACTGGTAAGGTACGTTTTGTAGGGAATGGATTTCTCAAAAGGATTCCATTGTCCACCCAACTCAAGTATGACACCAAAAAGAATAAGTCCGAGAATGAAAAAAAGACCGACCTTTTTTTCCGTTGAGAGTGCCACGTCATCTACCTCCTGTCTGTAAGAGCCGCCATAGCGGTTCTCCATGCAAATTCCGTTCGTGATTTCGGCTTGGAGCCACTCGGGGAGTGGACAGCAAAAGTCCGAATACCTCGCAGGACGAATGTTCTTACAAAAGTACTCGAGTCAATAAGTAATCGGCAACCAGAATCAGAATAAAAGAGAGAACCACTGCCCGGGTTGTAGATCGTCCGATCCCGCGGGCCCCTCCCGATGTGGCAAATCCGACATAGCAACCCACAAGAGAAATAATCCCGCCAAAAACAAAAGATTTTATGAGCCCTGCCCCGACTTCCTTGAATTTCAAAGCTGCTTTGAGGCTGTCGTAATAGGTGGCATAGGAGATGAAAATTTTCGGATGGAGATGGCTTATCAAGGCACCACCAGCCATACCAACACAATTGGCGTACAGCGTCAGGATCGGCAAACAGATAATACAGGCAATAAAGCGCGGCATGGACAGGTAGCGCACCGGATCAATATCCAAGGTTTTGAGAGCGTCAATCTCTTCGTAGACAGTCATGACACCAAGCTCGGCTGCAATGGCAGAACCGACTCGACCTGCCACGAGAAAGCTGGTCATTACCGGTCCCAGTTCTCGAACCATGGAGAGCCCGACAATGGTCCCGATGATGTCTTGTGTACCATACTTCGCCAATTCGGAACCGGTCTGCAGGGCCAACACCATACCAACAAAGAAGCCCATCACGGAAGCAATAGGCAGAGTTTCATAGCCGATTATCGACATCTGGGAAAAGATACTCTGCATATTTCGTGGGGCTTCACGAATAGAGTACAACGTCTGACCGAGCAGCCTCAACATCTCGCCGACAATCTGCAAAAAGCTAAGAATCTTTTTCCCGATCCCTTCCATGACTCCCATCACATTCCACTCCTCGTATCCATCCCTGCCTTCCGTTGATCCGGCACAACCGAGGCGCCCCACTCGAGCCCGAACGGCAGCCACAGAAACCGGAGTTCATTCGTTTTGTTATGCTTGCGGTATCGAATCAATCCCTTCAACAGAGCCAGGTCAGTAGCCTGTTTCTCGGACCGGTAGGAAATAAAGGGAAACAGTTCGTAGGCAAACCCATCGCTCCTGCTCTCGTGCCAATAGAGGTTCCAGAGAAAAGACACAGCAGAATCACCAGCATCGTTCCACTTCTGGATATAGAGCCGCCACAGCGGTGCCCAGCTGTTCTCGATCCCTTCCTTGTTAAGAATAGGCTCGACCGGTGCAGGAAAGCTTATCGTCTTTATGCCCAGCTCATCACTCCGATAGGTAAAAAGGGGCCAGCAGGAAACCTTGCTGCGCGACTTGCCGTCAATTGTCCAGGTTTCCTTGGAGTCAGAATAGAGAAAAAACAGCAGCCGGTTGCGCTCCAGTTGAAAGCTGTCCGAATTCAGCTCCTGATGGCTGTAAAAAGGCCACAGATACCAGCGTTTCAGACTGCTTTTGCGGCGATCTTCACTGTAAAAGGGAAGATAACGGTCCAGGCTTCTCGATTCACCACGGATAGTGACCACAAAAGGCCAGAAATAATCCCGTTCCTCAAGTTTTTTTTCACTATCGGATACAGAACCAAAAAAGGGCCACAGGTAATGCTTCTCGGCCCGCTTCTTCGATACCGACGACGTATAAAAGGGGAAAAGGTAAAACTTCCGGGTCGGCGAATCGGTGTCGAGACCTTGTTCTTCCTGCAGATAAATGGGCCACAGGGCAAAGCGTTTGTGGTACACGCCTTCTTTCTCAGCCTGCCCATAAAGCGGCCAGAACTGGAAACCACTCTCTTTTTCACCTTTAATGAGGGAGAAGAAGGGATAGAGATAATTGCGAGTCTCGGTTCCATTTTTTACTGTCCGGCCATACAAAGGAAAAAGGACGTAATGATATTCATCCTTCCAGAAGCGCTCGTAGATGTCTCCATAAAAGGGGAAAACCGAGACATAGGGCCCATACTTTTCAGAGTTTCCGCTGATGTAGAAAGGAAACAGCATCGTTCCGCGGCGCTCCACCACTCCCGGAAGAGGCGTCCTCTTCTGGAAGAGATGCAGTACCTGGAGATACTTCCCCTCTGCCCAGGTCTCGGTTGAGGCAAGAGGATAGAGATACTCCGTACGAGCCGTATCATCACTGTCATCGTCAGTTCGATAGAAAAACGGTCTGACAGCCGTGGTCTCCGTTTCACCGTTCCGCTGGAATTTGATAAGCGGACCCAGAATGGACAGGTTGCTGAAACCTTGCCGGGGACTCTCCCGGTAGTCAAAGAGCGGCCAGAAGGTAATGATGGACCCTTCCTCTGTTTCCGCCTGTTGTTCCTGAGCCATTAGGGGAGAAGCAACAGACAAAAGGATGAGGAAAATGATAAAAAATATTTTACCACCCATGGGTTCATTCATGAAATATCAAGACACCGAAAGAATATGCAAAGTTCTTTATCAGTATTTTTTGTCAGCATAGTCGACCCAGCCGCCAGCCAACACCAAGGCCTTGTCGAAAGGTGCAATTTCGAAAGAAAACGTCTCTTTCCGCCCTCCTCCTTGCACTGTGATGATCATACCTTCCAGATCAACGGCAATGCTGCTGTCAGGATAGCCCTGATAGGAAAAGAGTGCCTCGATTACGTCCTTTTTCAGTTCGATTGCTGCCATGCCGCAGTTGAACATGTTCTGACGAAAGATCCGGGCAAACGACTCGGCGATAACAACCGTGATTCCGTTTACCTCAAACACCCAGGGAGCATGTTCACGGGAAGATCCGCAGCCGAAATTCGCCCGGGAAACGATCACTCTGGCCGCTTTCGTGGTCTCTCCCTTCGGATCAAACCCGGCAAGTTTCAGATCTTCCAGAATATACGGCTTCAGGTCATCCTTGGTGATTTCGGTCAGATAGCGAGCAGGAATTATCTCGTCAGTATTTATGTCGTCACGGTCTAGAAAAAGAACGGGACCGCCAAAGGTTTTCATACATCCTCTCCTGAATTGTAAATTTGTTCTCCGGCACCCGCTGTTACAGCGCCGGGTTCCCCTCCTGTATCGGGGATGCAACCTTGTATCGTCGACAGGGTTTCCCCTGGCAGGTCAAGACTTTAATAACGTTATGTCCGGACCGTTTCCTATTCGGGAAGATACTTTCTTGGATCGGCAATTTTCCCTTCAATAGCCGCAGCAATACTGCTGGCAGGCGAGAGAAGATGGACCATGCCGCCTTTCCCCATCCTTCCCTGGAAATTCCGGTTGGTGGTGGACGCACAGACCTCACCTTCGGCTAGAACGCCGGTGCTCATTCCAAGACAGGCACCACAGGTGGGGTTTGTCACACAGAACCCCGCCTGCATGAAGATATCAATGAGCCCTTCTTTCAGTGCGTCCTGGAATACCTTCGGTGTAGCCGGGGAAAGGATAGCGCGAACATTGGGGGCAATGGTTTTCCCCTTCAGCATGGAAGCGGCAACACGGAGGTCCTCAAGTCGACCGTTGGTGCAGGACCCGAGGTATATCTGATCAACAGGCGTCCCGGCCATCTCGGTAACCGTCTTGACCTGATCAGGCTTGTAGCCATAGGTAACGAGAGGCTCCAGAGCGGAAATGTCGAAATTGCACACCTTTTCATAGGAGGCGTCTTCATCTGACCACCAGGTGCGGTATTCTGCGATCGCAGCCTCTTTTGAAGAAAACTGGTCCATTATGAACGGCCAGAGATAGTCGACGGTAACCTTGTCAGGGATACAGATGCCGGACGTCCCCCCTGCCTCAATAGCCATATTGGTGAGGGTCATACGGGACTCCATTGACATGGCGTCCACAATCGGGCCACGGAATTCCATTACCCGGTCAGTGGCACCATTCACCCCGAGCTGACCGATAACATAGAGGATTACATCCTTGGCATAGACCCCTCGAGGAAGGGTGCCGGTGAGATTTATCCTGATCGTCTTGGGTTCACGGAATGCGCATACCCCCTTGAGAATGCCGACCTCAAGGTCCGTTGTTCCGACACCTGCGGCAAAAGCCCCGAAAGCTCCGTGGGTACAGGTGTGGGAGTCACCCATGATGATGGTATAACCGGGACGGATAAAACCCTTTTCCGGAAACAGGGCGTGGCACACCCCGTTTGCGCCCACATCAAAAAAATCCCTGACACCTTGCCGTCTCGCCCAGTCACGAAGGATTTTCGCCTGGGTGGCAGTTTTGCTGTCCTTGCTCGGTGTTACGTGGTCAATAACCGCCTTGATCTTTGTCGGGTCAAAGACCCGGTCTTTCCCCCGAACCACAAGATCAGCAATGGCAATGGGAGTTGTTATCTCGTGGCACATAACAACATCAATCCGAAGCACCTTGGCTCCGGGAAATGGCTCATCAACCAGGTGGCTGGCAAATATTTTTTCTGCTATTGTCTTCCCCATCACTTCGATTCCTTTCATTTCTATATACTTACAGCTGTACTCGGCAACGTGGGACCCCAGAGGCTTGCAAAGAAACCTGGCAGGAACAGACAGTAGCTCCGCACAACAAACCGCAGCCCAACCGGAACAGACGCAACTATCGCCATAATCTAATCAAAACACGACGATAAATCAATTTAATAATGACAAAAAAGCTTCCCTGTTTACCACAGAACTTAAAGAGTGCTATACTTTACAAACATTGTAAAGGAGTAAACCATTGACCATGGAACTGAAATTTTCACGGGATAACGCTGAAGTCGACGAGATCATAGACATGCTCATGGAAAAGGCAGGTGGGATCCATCACGCCCACTCTGTCGGCGAAATGATTATCACCGCGCTCA
Source organism: Geobacteraceae bacterium (assembly GCA_028683595.1). GTDB lineage: Bacteria > Desulfobacterota > Desulfuromonadia > Geobacterales > Geobacteraceae > RPRC01. The sequence continues at coordinate 27,887 of JAQUHM010000005.1, forward strand.
AGGCCGGGCAGGAAAGCGACTATCTCGCCGACCAGAAACTGCTCAACAGCGCCATGAAAGAGATGCGCTACACCAACAAGGTATTTGCACCGTACCGTCAAAAAAGAAAGGTCACGATTTTCGGCTCTGCCAGAACCGAAAGGGACGATCCCATGTACGGGAAATGTGTTACTTTCAGCCGTCTCCTTGCGGAGAAAGGCTACATGATCATCACCGGCGGTGGCGGAGGTATCATGGAAGCAGGCAATAAAGGCGCCGGAGCCGAAAATTCCTTTGCCGTAAATATCAGGCTGCCCTTTGAACAGATGCCCAACAATGTCATGCTTGCAAACCCTCGCCTGATTACCTACAAGCACTTTTTTACCCGCAAGGTCGCCTTTGTAAAAGAAACGGAAGCTATTGCAGTGTTTCCCGGAGGGTTCGGAACGCTGGACGAAGCCATGGAAGTATTTACCCTCATCCAGACCGGGAAGACCTCGCCAAAGCCACTGGTTCTGCTGGACGATGAAGACGGCTATTGGACACAGTGGTTCGAATTCGTAAAGGAATGCCTCCTCGGCAAGGGCTTTATCTCCGGAGAAGATTTTTCCATTTTTACCATAACCAAGGATGTACACGAAGCAATCCAGGTAATCGAGGACTTTTATCGCAACTACCATTCGCTGCGGTTTGTCAACAGCCACCTTATTTTCCGGCTGACAAAAGAACTGAGCAAGGAAAATATCGAACTCCTGGAAGAGGAATTTCCCGAAATAAGGCTGCCCGACACCCGGATCTGTGCCTGCGCTCCCTTTCCGGAAGAGTCGGACGAACCGGATCTTTTGGCTTTTCACCGCATTTCATTACGTTTCGACCATCAGCATTACGGTCTGCTCATGGCTTTTATCAGGAAAATAAATACTTTCCAAAAAACCTGACCCGGTCCAATTCATTACAACAGCATCTCCTTTCACCCCTGCGCTTTCAGTCCCGGCATTCCTGAGCATCAGCAGCCTCTGAACAGAGACTTTATCGTACAAATCCAAGCTGTTTACTGTTGAAACTGCTTGACATATTCTCTTCTCCCTGCTATGTCATGCCCTAAGTAAGTTTCGGAAGTTATTACTGAGAAAAAAAAGCGTACAGAAGGTACTATCGTACTTCTTCGTTGCTTTTCTGCCTCAAAACTCCGGAAACTTAAGATGTCAGCGTTCCGTGAAATTTCGGGACTGAAGTTCCGGAAGCAAGAAAGGGGGTAGGAAAATGGCTCAAGGTAAAGTAAAATGGTTCAACGACGCAAAGGGGTTTGGTTTTATCGAGCAGGAGAACGGTGAAGACGTTTTTGTTCACTTCTCTGCCATTGAGGCTGATGGTTTCAAGACTCTCGCCGAAGGCGAATCGGTAACCTTTGATGTGGTAAATGGTCCCAAGGGACTTCAGGCCTCTAACGTAAGGAAAATGTAACACGGCTTCCATCATTTAAGAATGAAAACCCGCTGGCACTGTCAGCGGGTTTTTTTGTGGTTATTCTGTCAGGCAACACCTGCCAACTCCAGTCGGCCTCCCCATCTTCGCAGCAGCTCTTCCCGGAGAAAAGAATTTTCCTCACTCGACAACCACGGGTCCTTCTCCACAAGCGCAAAAGCCTCCTGACGGGCTTCTTCAAGAATCCTGCCATCCCGAAGAATACTTGCCACACGAAAATCAGGCAAACCGGCCTGTCGGGTTCCAAGAAAATCTCCCGGACCTCGCAACTCCAGATCAGCTTCCGCAATGCGAAAGCCGTCGGTGGTGCCTTCCATTACTTTCAGCCTCTGCTGTGCCTCTTCGGAAAGCTTCCCTCCAGTCAGCAGAATACAGCGGGAAAGCTTATGGCCCCTGCCCACCCTGCCACGCAATTGATGAAGCTGGGAAAGTCCGAAACGATCGGCATGCTCGACGACCATGACCGTAGCATTCGGCACGTCAATACCGACTTCAATGACCGTGGTTGCGACCAGGAGGTCTATTTCCCGAGCTTTGAAGGAATGCATCATTGCCTCCTTCTCCTCTGGCTTGAGTCGTCCATGGAGAAGGCCAATGCGCATTTCAGGAAAAATATCGGCAGCCAGATGTTCAGCCACCTGGGTTGCTGCCTTGATCTCAGATTTTTCCGATTCCTCTACCAGCGGACAGATAAGATAGGCCTGCCTGCCCGAGCGAACCTCTTTCCCGATAAGACGATAGACCTGCGATCTCTGGGCCTCGCAATAAACATTGGTTGCCACAGGAGTTCTTCCCGGCGGGAGTTCGTCGATCACCGAAAGGGACAGATCTCCGAAAACCGTCATGGCAAGAGAGCGGGGGATCGGTGTGGCCGTCATTACCAGGATGTGCGGGTTGACGCCCTTTTTCTTCAGAATCCCACGCTGGAGAACGCCGAAACGATGCTGTTCATCGATAACCCCGAGACCAAGTCGCTTGAACTCGACCTTCTCCTGGATAACCGCCTGTGTCCCGACGACAATCTGAACCTCTCCCGATGCAATCGCTTCCAGCGTCGCAACCCGCACCTTCCCCCTGATGCCGGAACTGAGGAGACATACCCTGATCCCCAACCGTTCGCAGAGTTTGTGGATAGTAAGGTAATGCTGCTCTGCCAGAAGTTCGGTGGGAGTCATGATGGCTGCCTGGCAGTCATTTTCAACCGCAAGCAGTGCGGACAGGAGCGCAACAATCGTCTTGCCGCTTCCCACATCCCCCTGCACAAGTCGGTACATGGGACAGGGAGAAGCCAGATCCTCCTTGATCTCGGACAGAACCCTTCTCTGGGCAGCAGTAAGGGTATAAGGGAGTAGCTTCAAAAGAGGGCGGGTATAGTGATGCTTGATAGTGAAGGGGATACCTTCCTCGAGGGAAGCACCTTGTTTCTTCATTGCCAGACCCAGCTGCAGGAAAAAGAGCTCATCAAAGACAAGTGTCCGGTGAGCCTTCGTGGCATGATTGTTTAATGCGGTAAGATCGGCATCATTCCCGGGAAAATGTACAGCGCGGAACGCATCGGAAAGCGACATCAGGGAACGCCGCTGCACAACTGCATCGGGGACAGGAGTCATGATTGAAGAGGAATGATTATCAACCACTTCCTTGAGCACCTTGCGGAGCGATTTCTGATGGAGCCCCTCGGTAAGCGGATAGAACGGGACAGTCCTGCCAAAATTGACCGGATCGCCAGCCATCAGCGAGGCAAGGTCCTCACCGGTCTTGAGCCATTCCACTTCGGGGTGATGTATTTCCCGCCGAGATCCATACACAACCACTTCTCCGGTGAAGATTCCATGCTTGCCAGGCTGCCAGATTCCTTTCATGTATCGGGGATTACAATGAAACCATTTCAGCACAAGGTTTCCACTGTCATCTCCGACTACTGCTTCGAAGAACCTGCGCCCGCCTTTGCTCGACACAGGCTCAGCAATTTTTACCTCGGCGGAAAAAACCTCTACACATCCGGGACGCAGCTCCGCAATCCTGCGGAGGTTCCTGCGGTCCTCGTAGCGATTCGGAAGAATATACAAGGCATCTTCAACC
>JAQUHM010000177.1 GCA_028683595.1 Geobacteraceae bacterium
TTTGCCTCTTGGACTATTAATTGCCCAAGTAACAGCATCCTGCCCCGCTGAAATATCTTGGCCTTCTTGCCTATCTAACAGTAATATAATTATATCAGTAGCTTGTGGAATCAATTCTGCTTCAAAGGCATGAGAATCATCCTTGACGCCGTCTTCGATGAGTCTCGCAATGGAACCAACAATCCAATGACGATTTGCAACAAAATTGATTCGTTCTTTAGGAGCATCTTCATGCCAAAATAAATCCTGTCCAACAATTAATGTTGCAAAATCGAGAACCCTTGGCCATATCATCGACCAATCCAACTCAGCCTTTTCATTCCAGAGGGCGTAATAAGCCTCGAAAATCTCGTAAATATAGGCCAAATCCAATTTAGCCAATTTATTGAATTCAAGTGAAATTTCAATAGGCTTATTCTTTACAAGATTCTTGAATGCATTGACAAGACCCTCTAATCCAGGTTCTCCAAAGCGACCAGACTCTTGATAGTTAGATAGAGTTTCAATAAGTTCCTCAGTACTGAATGAAAGAAGTCTTTCAACTTCTATGGGAGACTCATGGCCTACCCATCCGCACGATGAATAACTAGAGAAATCTGGGTGATCATGTTCTGCACCTGCAAGCTTAACAGTGTCATGATAAAGGACTGATAATCTTTCATCCGTGTCCTTGATAGCAGCTAACCAAGCTGCCTTGCGATAGGCAGTTCCTCTAACATTTATCGCACCATTATCGTCTTCTATCACGATTGAATCAATAATATCAAAAACCCGTTGCTTATCTTCTTTGGCAAACTCGTGAAATCTTTGATTCAATAATTGCCATACTTCATGGATCATATTTGAATTAAAGTTAATTTTATCAAGAACAAGATAAAGAAGTGACTTATAATCTGTGTAATGTTTGGTGACAATATAAATAGCTATGCGTTTTAATGTCTCTTTGTCAGAAGATAACCACGTCATCAACTGATTCTGCAAATCACCTGAATTAGATTCAGCTACACCTAATAAACATTCTCGGAGTGCCAACACTATAATGTCTTCAGTATCATCTCCACTTTTGTTTTGCTCATGATCTTCTACGGCTGGTCTCCACAGTGATGACCAGGAATCGTTTTTCAAAGTATCAAGAATTAATATCAACTTGCTCTCAAATATTGCAACTGCACCAAGTCCCAATTTGATTCCTGCCAATTTTGCCACAGAATTGACAATATTCTCTGCCTGCCAAGAGTCATACGTGAGTAATGTCTCTATTTTCTCGTAACTACCTATTTTTCTTTCAACAAAGCTAATCTTAAACAATATATTTAACAATCCTATTGCAAGACCTGTCACGTCTGGATCACTGCTTTCCAGCAGCTGAGGAAACCATTTTTCTCCTAATTCTGCCGCTACAAGCCCTTTCTCAAATTGATCATTTAACCAAACTTGCACTAATTCAAGGTCTTCAAACTTCAATTTGTCCTGTGGTATGTAGCCGATTATTTTAGAGAACTGCCACCAGACACGATAATTGCTAATTTCGTTTTCATATGCTTTTTTTGTCACATCTCGTAGAATCTTAAGAACTTTATCGGCACATTCTACATTTTCAGCTTCCCTTAGCTCTTCGCGGATGGCAACTAAGTATTGGAGGGCCGGCCATGATGGAATAGATACATATCCTTCATTGTCTGGAATTGGCTTAGGCAATTTATCTGGATGAAAATAGCCACGTTCAATTAATGCATCTAGCCACTTAACACCATTCAATTTATTAAAAAAATGTGGCACTAGCGCTGGTTTTATTTCCAAGCGGTAAAGTAAATCGATTTCTTCTGGGCTTAATTTAGACATTGCCAAGAATCCTATCCATGTCTGACAAATCATCAACTAAAGCCGGAGGTCTAACTTCAAGTTTCTCTGACCAATTTTTGATGACTGTTTCCAATTGATCGTAATCTTCATAATCACGCGGAAAACCGATCAAATGTACACCGAAAGATTTCCTATAATAATCTCCAAGTCTTTGATACAGCGGCTGCTGACTACCAAAAAATCCTTGAAGGGAGAATCGCTTTTTCTCTTTTTCATCTGTAGCCCCAGCGCGACGGAGTATGTGTTCAAGGATTTCTGTCTCTTCTAGTCCGTACCCAACAAACAAAACTGTCTTATACGTAAATAATTCCGACAAAAATATCTGTACTGACGTATGGTCATAGTGTTCCAAGTAATCTTTTGTTGTTACGATCATACTGGTTGGATCACTCATCGCCCCGTGTAAATGAACAACTGTGCCTGGCTCCTTCAGATGGCTTGCTTTAAAATTTTCAGCTCCAATTATCCTTTTAACTGTGGTTGGAGTGCTGGAACCATCCCTAGCTTCTAAAAAAATGGGCGCTAGCTGTTCGTCATAATTAGTCGTTATGCATACTGCCCCAATTAAATTTAAGTAGTCATAGATATTACTTTCTCGACGTTTTATTAAATGTTTATTCAAATTCAGGTCGTAGCATTTTTCTTTTGCTATCAACTCAGCTATCGAAAGCTGTATTTTAGGATCTAAGGTTTTCAACTGATCTAGCTCCGCAAAATTCAAAGCTCCGATGTGTCTCAGATCATCCAATGCAGCACTAGCCAGTCCTGCCCATGATGGCATCCCCAGCAACATAGATGCACCTGCACCTACGAAAAGAACTAATCGACCATCTAGTGCAGCATCTGTGATTTCAGATGGCAAAACTGGTAACTCTCTCAAATCAGGAACTTTAATCATCCATTAGCCTTTGTTTTTATGTTTTAAAGTGAAACCTTGATAAGTTTATACCTCAAAAATCGCCCCTTTTAATCAAGGGCGCGTTTAAAGTAAATAAAGGTTATTTAGTAACGCTGCCTCCACTTGTGACTCTACTTCTGTATGAAGAAGTCAATGGTCCTAGTATATACCATAAATTTTCTATTTCTAATATTAAATGACTTCTGAAATTTATTGGTAAGACATGACAATTGAATGTGCAACTGTCTGTATAGAGTATACCCTAACATGACGTATCCTCCGCAGGCTTATTCTGTATGTTTTAATTCGATTAAGCCTTTTCTTGACAGTGGCCAGAAAGAGTTTTAGACTTATAAACGACACTATCTTCAAAAGGAGGCTATTATGAGTGGACAGCGAGTTGGGTACATCAGAGTTTCAAGCGTAGACCAGAAAACAGAGAGGCAGGAGGTGCAGCTTGCGGGACTAAAAATTAGTAGATGCTTCACAGAAAAAGTTTCTGGCAAAGACACAGATCGACCTGCGTTAAAAGAAATGCTTGAGTATGTACGGGAAGGAGATACTGTAATTGTTCAAAGCTTAGATAGGCTTGCGCGCAACCTTGACGACTTGAGAAAAATTGTGAAAGATCTCACGGGACGAGGCATACAAGTCCAATTTCTTAAAGAAAATCTTACCTTTGCAAATGATGATACGCCTATTGCTAACCTTACACTGTCAATAATGGGAGCGTTTGCAGAATTCGAAAGAGCTCTTATTCGAGAACGGCAAAGGGAAGGGATAGAGATTGCAAAAGCGAAAGGTGCTTTCAAGGGGCGGAAGCGGTCAATGACTGATAGCAAGATAGCAGAGATAAAGCAGCGCGTTGCAAGTGGGGATAAGAAGTCTCAGATTGCTAGGGAAATGGGAATAAGCAGGGCAACGTTATATGCATACTTGAAATAGTTGTTTTAGAGCTGCTGAGTAAAAACAGCTAAATATTAGTGAGCATACCCCCCCCCTCGAACTGTCTTGAAAAGACAACAAGAGAAGAATGGTTCAGGTATTGATCATAATTTCCTCCAAAAATTCTGAAAACAAAAAACCCTCCAAAGCAATTCATTTCACTTCATCGCATCCCACCTCAAAAGTACAACTAAAATACAACTTTTCTCAGACCAAACGAATCAAGCACCTACAAAATTAATTGTAAGTGCTTGATATTGTTGGTGGAGATGAACGGGATCGAACCGTCGACCTATGCGTTGCGAACGCATCGCTCTCCCAGCTGAGCTACATCCCCGTGGAGTCGCTTCCTGCACGGGGAATAACTATACAGGAATTGTCGGTTGATGAAAAGGGCGAATTTATGGGGACACCGGAAGTATGACGCGGAATTCTGCACCACTCCCTGTATGGCTCTCCACCAGGAGTTTGCCCCCGTGATTAGTGACGATTCGGTGAGAGATGGCAAGTCCCAGACCGGTTCCTCCGTCCTTGGTCGTGAAAAACGGGTTAAAGATATCGTGAAGAATAGCCGGTGTTATTCCGCATCCTGTGTCCCGAATCTTGATGGATACAGCCTCCCTGCCTTCCAGAACGGTTGGCGCAGTTGAAATAAAGAGACTTCCTCCCTGTTTCATTGCTTCCCCGGCATTGAGGAACAGGTTGATGCAGACTTGTTTTATTTGCTGGAAATCCCCTGTAAGTTCAATCACTTTCCTGGAAATCCGTTTATTTACCTGAATTTTGTTCTCATCGAGAACTCCGGAGACAACTGCCAATGACTCCTCGATGATGTTTTTTATGGTGCAGTGGGTATAGCAGATCGTTGCCCTTCTTGTGAAAAAGAGGATTTCGTTCAGCATCTTTTCCAGTCGATCGGCTTCATGTGCAATGGTTTCGGCGTATTTCCACTCGGTTGATCCGAGTTCTCCCTTTCGGAGAAGGCGTCGGGCGAGTCCACCGATGGAAATCAGCGGGGTTTTCAGTTCGTGGGCAATTGATGCAGCTGTTTCGCCGAGTGCGGCCAGCCGTTCACCCTGCAGAAGCCTCTGGCGAATTTCGGTGAATTCCCGGTTTGCGTCTTCAATGCGGTTGTAGAGCATGGAGTTTTCAATTGCCATGCTTGCCTGATTGGCGAACAGTTGGAGAAAGTGAAGGTCATCGGTGGTAATTACCTTGCCGGACACGGGATTATCAAGGATCAGGAGGGCAACGGCTTCTCCTTTTGCGATGATTGGTATAGACGCGAACGATGTCAGATTGAATTTTTTGATGACATCATCTTTTGCAGTTTTTTCTTTCGCTGTATTGCCAACCACGATGAGCTTTTTCTCAAGAACTGCCCGAGAGAACATGTTGCGGGTTTTGTCGAGAGGAAGGCGCGTTCCTTTTACCATACAGTTAAGAGTGGAATTCTGTTGGCGCTCCATGTCCTCTTCCGAAATTTCCCAGCGAGTATAGAGCAAAGTATCATGATTATCCGATGACTGGATAATTCCCTGGCATTCTTCGCTGGTGATGCCGAGCATTCCCTGCATTACTCCGGAGCGGCGGTTTATCAAGAAGAGCATGGCACGTTCGAAAAAATGCGATTCACCGGATACGAGAGCCGTCAGATTGAGCTGGATCAGTCTGTTGATCCGGGTGGTGGCGTGCATTGCATTGCTGACACGATAGAGGAGTGAGATTTCTTGCAGTTTTTTATTGTTTTCGCTGACGAGTATGTCCATGCGGCGACTATGATCTGATTGCAGCAAGGCGGTGGCGATCAGGTTTGCCATTCCTTCGAAAAGTTCACGGTCCTCTTCATCAAAATTACGCTGCCCCGACTGATCTGTTTTGCCGAAAAAAGTCAGGCAGCCAAAGGTCTTTTCCTCGTACTGAAGCGGGACACTGACAAATGAGGGCGGAAGGTCCTCGTCGGCTATGAGGTCGGTGGTCAGGTGGGGTCTTTCCGTGGCAAGCATTCTGGCTGCGGAGTTTGCCTCGATGTCCAGAAGGGAGCGGAGGATGGCGTGGCACTTTTTCCTGCACGCCTTGACTATAGTCGAGGTGAACTGATCCCTGTTGAAGATGCGAAGGATGGTACAGTCGGAGCCGGAGTAACGATGGGTTATTTCAAGGATGAAGGAGAGTAACTCCTGGAAGGGCATCGAATGTTGCAGCGCCTTGCCCAGTTCGTTCAGCGTCATGAGGTTTTTAATGCGTTGATCGGAGCGGCTGGTAATCTCTCTGGCGCAGATAAGGCCGGCTATTGCCTGCAGAATATCCTGGAAGATTACCGGCAGGGACGTGGCGAGCGGGGATTCCTCTGGCAGTTCCAGGCCAAGCACCCCAACTGCTTCTTTGCCGCACATGATCGGCAGGAAGATTGTTCCCTGTTTTCGTTCTGCGTCGGGAGTGTTATCCGGAGTAGTGCCGTTGCGGGAAAAGATAAGCTCTTTCTGGAATGCGCATGAACCCGCAGCCTGTTCACCAAGGGGAATCCGGCAGGAAAGCGATTTCGCTGACCCGTCTGCCGATATCATCCGGGAGAGTGTCCGCCGTTCAGCGTCAAGAAGATAGATTGCAACAGAGTGAAGGGAGAAAGATCTTTTGATGAGTTGGGCGAGTGATTTGAGACGGGCTGTATGGGATAGATTGGCGGCGTTGGCTATCTGAACCGTAGTGCTCAAAAGCGTATAGTTTTCCGGATTAGCCATAGGGCTCGCCATTGGTTGGTCGGGTTCTGTAGCGTGGGGCAGCTGGTGAAGTCTTTTCTGACAGAGCGGGTTGCTAGTGTTTTTCAGTTTTTTCCTGTTCAATCTTGCAGTCGATGCAGAGGGTAGTGACCGGGCGAACCTTGAGTCGTGCTTCGCCAATCTCCTCGCCGCACATCTCGCAGGTGCCAAATGAACCGTTTTCTATCCTTTCGAGGGCTTCCCTGATCTTGAGGAGAAGTTTTCTTTCCCTGTCCCGAATGCGCAGTTCAAAAGTCCGATCTGATTCCTGGGTGGCTCGGTCAGTGGGGTCGGGGAAGTTGGTAGTGTCCGCGTTCATTTCTGACACGGTCTTCTCAGCATCCTCGAGCAGCGACCTCATTTCTTCCAGAAGGATGCCCCTGAAATGTTCTAATTTTTCAAAATCCATGCTTTTCTCCTGAGTCATTAAATCTCTAATATACTAGGAGAATTGAACTCTTAAGTAAAGGAAAATATTCCGCGGGCATTACGAGGGAAGAAAGAGGTTTTCCAGGGTTTGCTCCACCGAGTTAACGCCGATCAACTCGACATCGTCGGTGCGGACATGCTTCAAACTGCCGGCAGGAAGGATGCAACGGGTGAATCCCAGCTTGGCTGCTTCCCTCACCCGGATTTCAGGGTGGGTTATGGCTCGAACTTCACCGGCAAGCCCGACCTCGCCGACTACCATTGTGCGTGGGGTGATGCTCCGGTCAAGATGACTCGAGGCAACGGCGGCAATGATCCCCAGGTCTGCTGCGGGTTCGTTAAGTTTTACCCCCCCGACGACGTTGAGGAAGATATCCTGTCCTGCCAGAGACAGTCCCACTTTTTTCTCCAGGACTGCTACCAGAAGTGCCAGGCGGTTGTGGTCAACACCGATGGTGGTCCGTCGGGGGACACCATAGGAGGAAGCGGTTACCAGGGCTTGGAGTTCCACGAGAAGAGGGCGGCTTCCCTCGATGGTGGCGGCTACCACTGACCCGGAAACACCGAGGGGCCGTTCGGAAAGAAAGAGCTCCGAAGGGTTCGATACTTCACGGAGCCCTTCCTCTCTCATTTCGAACACGCCGATTTCATTAGTGGAACCGTAACGGTTCTTGATGGCTCGCAGAATCCGGTAGGGATGACCGGTGTCCCCTTCGAAGTAGAGGACCGTATCGACCATGTGCTCCAGGACCCGTGGTCCGGCAATGGCTCCGTCCTTGGTTACAT
>JAQUHM010000178.1 GCA_028683595.1 Geobacteraceae bacterium
GACCAGAAAGACCGGGATCCCGGAGCTCTTGGCGAGCATCATCAGTTTTCCTGCAGTTTCACGAACCTGGCTGACAGTGCCCGGGGCGGATTCCAGAGAGGAGGTGAACACGGTTTGAATCGAGTCGACAACAAGCACCTTTGGTGACAGCTTGTTCAGGTGGGAAATGATCTTTTCCAGTGAATTTTCGGCAAGAACAAACAGCTCCTTAGCCGAAACTCCAAGTCGTTCGCCACGCATCCTGGTCTGTCGAGCAGATTCCTCACCCGAGACGTAAAGAACCTTTCCGCGCCGCAGGGCCAGATGGTCCATTGCCTGGAGCATCAGGGTCGATTTTCCGATGCCGGGGTCACCGCCGATCAGAACCAGCGACCCTGCGACAATTCCTCCGCCGAGAACCCGGTCGAACTCTGAAATCCCGCAGGAAAACCGGTCTTCTGTCTCACCGGCTACTTCGCCGATCGGTGTCGGTACGGTTGCCGTCCCCGGTTCTCCTGAACGTCTGTTTTCCCGAAATTGAATCTCTTCAACAAGGGTGTTCCATGAACTGCAGTCCGGGCATTTCCCGAGCCACTTGGGAGACTGGTAGCCGCATTTCTGGCAGGAAAAGATGGTTTTCTCTTTCACGGATGCTTCCCTTCGCAAGGATTTTTCGGCGATAGTATTCTTATTCGCAAGTCCTGTCAACCAAGGTGGGGAGTACTTGGAAAGAGGTGTTCCGGGCACCGGTGAAAGGTAGAACTATAGGTAAACAGGAGAGTGTTTCTTGGAAAAGAAATGCTGAAAAGAAAGAGAAAAAAGATGGTGGGCGCGCGCGGGTTCGAACCGCGGACCTGACGATTAAGAGTCGCCTGCTCTACCAGCTAAGCTACGCGCCCGCAATGTGATGAGGAAACATAGCACAGAGTTTGGATAATTTCAATAGGTCCTATAACTTTTTCCGATGGTAATGACGGTGAAGAAGCGGAGAGGTTCGGCGTTTCATGGTGCTTCCGGACAGCACCCGGAAGTGAATGTTACCTTCTGAGTTTCTTGCTGAGAAATGCTGCAGCGAAAAAGAGAAAGTTGATAATGATGATGGTTGCTCCGGTGGGCAGGTTCAGGATGAAAGAAAAAAAGATGCCCCCGACAACGGAAACCACGCCCAGGCAGGCTGAAAGGAGAATAGCGGTCTTGAATCCTCGGGCCAATTGCAGTGCGGAGACCGAAGGCAGGATCAGGAGTGCCGAGATCAGCATGATCCCGACGACCTTCATGGCGAGCACGACCGTCAGGGCGGTCAGCAGGACGAGAATGGTATTGATGCGATCTACGTGTATGCCGGATATTGCGGCCAGTTCCTCATCAAAGGTGATGGCGAACAGATCATTATAGAGAAAAGCCACGGTAAGCAGTACGACCACGAAAAGCACTGCTGTGACCCGAAGCTCGGTGGGACTGATGGAAAGGATATTCCCGAACAGGTAACTGAAAAGATCCACGTTGAAGCCGCCTGCCAGGCTTGCCAGCAGGATGCCGGAGGCGATGCCCAGGGAAGAGACGATACCAATGGCTGCATCTCCGTAGATGCGAGCCTTTTCAGTTATTTTCAGAATGCCGATGGCGGAGAGTAGTACGCAGGGGATTGCGGCAATGGTGGTGTAGACGGACTGGAAGTGGAACAGCATGGCCAGGGCAACGCTGCCGAAGGTAACATGGGAGAGTCCGTCACCAATAAGGGAAAGCCTGCGTAGAACAAGGAAAACGCCGAGCACCGAACAGAGAACCGCAATCAGGGTTCCTGCCAGGATGGCTCGCTGGAGAAAGGCGTAATGGATAATATCGGCCAGATTCATGTAACCCTTCTTTCAGTGTCTATGGCAGATGAGATGCTGGTTTTGTGGACCGAATACTTCGGTCATATTGGGAGATTGGCAAAACTCCCCGAAGCTTCCGAAAAAAATCATTTTCTTGTCAAGATAGAGGAGCTTTGAGGCGTAGAGACCGATTGTCGCAGAATCATGGGTTATCAGGATAACCGTCGTGCCCTTGTTTGCGTTCAGGTCCTGGAGGGTTGCGTAGAAGCTCTCCCGGGTCTCTGGGTCCAGTGCGGTGGTCGGCTCGTCGAGGATGAGAATATCTGGTTCATTGACCAGGGCTCGCGCCAGGAGCGCCCGCTGACGCAGCCCTCCGGAGAGTTCTCCGATGAGCTTGTTCCTGATGGAGGATATCCCCATACGTTCGAGAGCCTGTGTCGTTGCCGTGGAATCGGCACTGGTGAACCGGCGTGGAAAGCTTTTTTTTGACAGTCGGCCGAGCTTGACGATTTCTTCGACCGTGGCCGGGAAATTCGGGTTAAAAAGCTGCAGTCCCTGCGGGAGAAAGCCGATTCGGTCCCAGGCGCTGAAGGCAGACTGAGGGGTGCCGAAAAGGGAAATCTTCCCCTGTACCACCCTGTTGAGTCCAAGCAGACAGCGTATCAGGGTGCTCTTGCCTGAACCGTTGGGGCCCACCACCCCCACGTAATCCCCTTCCTTGATGGCGCAGTTTATGTCGTGCAGCACTTCGGTTCCCTGATAGGCGAAGGAGAGCCCTTCGATGGTAATGATGTCTACTTGCATTGCAGTCCGATCCTGAGATTCTTCAGGTTCTGTTCCATGAGGGAAAGGAAGGTGGCGCCGGCCGCCAGATCATTCTTGCTGATGTTGTGTGCCCCGTGCAGTTTCAGGACAGTTGCTCCGGTTTCCCGGGAAATGGTGTCGGCAATCCTCGGTTCCACCAGTTCTTCTGTGTAGATATAGTGCAGGCCGTTTTTCTGAATCTGGCGAATGAGCCGGGCGATTTTTGCCGGTGAGGGCTCGGCATTGGCGCTGACGGCGTAGGCGGATTCGTACGTGAGCCCGTACCGGTTTGCGAGATAGCCGAAGGCGTAGTGTCCACCATGGAGAAATATGTGTTTGTCGCAGTGCGACAGCCCGGTACGGTACTTCTCATCCAGTTCCCGGAGCTTTGCCTTGTAAGCTTCGGCGTTGGCGGTGTAGTCGCCCCGGTGTGAAGGGTCTTTCGCAACCAGGGCTGAGAGGATGTTGTCGACCATTGTTTGTGCATTTGCAAAGTCAAGCCAGATATGAGGGTCCATTCCCTCGCCGTTATTTCCCTCGTGGTCGTGTTCTGTATCACTGCCCGCTCGCAGGAAATGCCCCCCCTGACTCGCATCTTCCACCAATGTCTTCCGGGTATCGAGCCCGCTGGCGATACTTACTGCCCATGGTTCCATGTAGCGGTTCGTGTAGATGAAAACGTCGGCCTTGTTTGCCCTGATGATATCGTCGGGTTTCGGCTCAAAGCTGTGCGCTTCCATGCCGGGAGGGAGAAGCAGGGAGACATTCACCTTGTCCCCACCGATAGTCCGGGTAAAATCATAGAGGGGGAAAAGCGAGACTACGACCTGCAGTTTCCCCTTTTTTTCTGCATCTGGAGAGGTCTTTTCACATGACACGCAGAGGAGCAGCAGAATGCAAAAGAGGACTCCGGTAATAATTTTTCTCATGATTCACCCCGTTTCTGGATAAGGTCGTGGGTCAGGATTGTCAGGGGGGGGCTGGACACTGTGGCAACCGGTTACACCCATTCATTGTATAACCAAGCGTAAAGCCTGAAAAGCTCTTGTCAAATCTGGTGGGGAAGAATACAGCATTGCTCGGAAAACATGAATTGTCATGTCTGAACTTTCCTTTAGTATCAGAAAACAATCCTCATTTCCAGACTAATATTTTTGCAGCAGGTTGCTCCGTTCGCAATAAAACCGTTGTCAGAAGCCCCCCTGAAGTGATACAAAAATGAATGGTGCGGTAAAAACCCCTATGGAACAGGGCCTCTTCCGGAATATATTTTATTTTTCGAGCCTGGCAGGTGGGAAGGTTCACGATGGGATCGGCTTCGTGAATGCAGTTGCCGCACGGAACACACGTGAGACGGGACAGGGAAGATGAACAGGGAGGAAAATGTCTGTAAGGGAATGACGTCACACCAGCCGCAGGGTTTTTTCGGGATGCTCCGGACTTTCCTGGAGACGATAAAATTTTCCCATACAGTTTTTGCCCTTCCCTTTGCCTTTAGCGGCGCGGTACTCGCAGCCTCGGGCCTTCCTTCCCTGTACCAGGTATTCTGGATTCTGATGGCGATGGTTGGTGCCCGTACTGTTGCAATGGGATTAAATCGTCTGATCGACGCTGAAATTGACCGGGCAAATCCTCGCACTTGCGGGAGGGCGATCCCGGCCGGACTCCTCGGGAAGAAAGCAGTTGCCCTCTGCAGCGCTGCAGCCGCAATTCTTTTTGTCTTTGCTGCGTATCGTTTGAATTTCCTCTGCTTCGTCCTTTCGCCGCTTGCACTCTTTTTTCTGATGTTATATTCCTATTGCAAGAGGTTTACCGCCCTGAGCCACGTGGTGCTCGGCCTGTGTCTTGCTGCGGCTCCGGTCGGAGCATGGATTGCTGTCCGGGGAAGCGTGGAACTTTCTCCGGTGATACTCGGCATTGCCGTCCTGTTTTGGGTCGCTGGCTTTGATATCCTCTATTCCCTTCAGGATCTTGAATTCGATCGCGCAACGGGACTTTGTTCAATCCCGGTTCGACTCGGTGTGAGAGGTTCTCTTCTGACGGCCCGCCTGTTCCATGGTGCCACACTCGGAATGCTTTTATTCCTGTACGTGGCTGAAGGACTTGGAAATATCTACCTCACGGGTGTCATGATTGCCGCGCTTCTTTTGTTGTATGAGCACTGGCTGCTGAAGGATGGTGACCTCACGAAGCTGGATGCCGCCTTTTTTACCACGAACGGTTACATCAGTATTACGGTCTTTCTTTTCACCCTGGGTGATGTATTGCTTCACTGGTGACTCTTGTGAATGTGAGGGCCAGATCCGGGCTTTTCTCCCACTCCCCAGGAGCGGGACGCAATGCCTGGCAGAAAGTGACTATGCGAATCATTCTGGCAATAACGGGAGCTTCCGGCGCCCGGTACGGTCTTCGGCTGTGCGAAGAGTTGCTGGCAACGGGCCACACGCTCACCTTGCTGGTCAGTACGGCAGGTTTTGAGGTTCTCAGGGCCGAGGCGGGCATTGACTGGAACGGTGAAGAACACGAGGTGTCCGCCCGGCTGAGGGAACATTTCCATGCTCAGGAAAGCCGGCTCTGCTACTATGCAGGAGACAATCTGCTTGCCCCTGTTGCGAGCGGCTCATCGGCTGCCGATGCCATGGTCGTCTGCCCCTGCAGCATGGGGAGTCTTGCCAGGATAGCGTGCGGGAATTCCGGCAACCTTCTGGAGCGCTCCGCAGATGTCATGCTGAAGGAGAAGCGCCCCCTGGTTTTGGTGCCGAGGGAGACCCCTCTTTCCGAGATTCATCTGGAGAACATGCTGAAACTGGCCCGCATGGGGACCAGAATCGTACCGGCCATGCCGGGCCTGTACCATGCTCCTCAAACCGTAGAGCAGATGATAAACTTCGTGGTTGGGAAGGTGCTGGAGGCACTTGGTATCGAGCACAGCCTCTATCGCCCGTGGAATCCTCAGGTGAAGCGATGATTTCTCTTGCTTCCATTGCTGCCAAGGTCAGGGAAGGTGGCCGACTCAGTGACTCCGAGGCCCTTTTCCTTTTCGAATCGGATGACCTCATCGAGATCGGTGAATTGGCAGCGCTTGCCAACGGCAAGAAAAACGGCAATCGCGTCTATTATAACGTAAACCGGCATATCAATTATTCCAATATCTGCGCCAACCACTGTCGTTTTTGCGCCTTTCGCCGTGACCCGGGCGAGGAGGGGGGCTATCTTCTGGCTCTTCAGGACATCCGTTCCCGTGCCGAGGAGGCCTTGCGGCAGGGAGCCACGGAGATTCACATTGTGGGTGGTCTCCATCCGGATCTTCCGTTCCCGTATTACGGGGAAATGCTCCGGACGGTGAAGGGGGTTTCGCCGCGTCTCCATCTGAAGGCCTTTACCGCAGTGGAAATCGACCATTTTTCCCGTATCAGCGGTCTTTCGCTTCGAGAGGTATTTCTTCGTCTCAAAGAGTCAGGGCTCGATTCATTACCCGGGGGCGGCGCGGAGATCTTCGCGCCAGCCGTCCGGTCCGAACTCTGCCAGGAAAAGATCTCGGGTGGCAGGTGGCTCGAGGTTATGGAGGAAGCTCATCGCTGCGGACTTCGATCCAATGCAACCATGCTTTACGGACATCTGGAAAGTTACTCCGACAGGGTGGATCACCTTGCCTGCCTGCGGGACCTTCAGGACCGTACGGGTGGATTCCAGGCATTTGTACCGCTTTCTTTTCAGCCTTTGAATACGCCTCTGCAGTCCGATAGGGAGGTGCGGGCCGGGGGGGTGGACGACCTCAAGACGGTTGCCGTAAGCCGCCTTTACCTTGATAACTTCACCACTATAAAGGCATACTGGGTCCTGCTCGGTGAAAAGCTGGCCCAGGTGGCCCTTGCCTTTGGTGCCAACGATCTGGATGGTACGGTGGTAGACGAGCGGATTGGTCATGAAGCCGGGGCCGATTCCCCCCGGGGAATGGGCCGGGAGGAGATCCTGCGAATGATCAGGGCAGCGGGTAAAGAGCCGGTGGAACGGGATTCCCTCTACCAGGAAATCCTTGGACGGTAAAGCAGGATTCTGCCGTTGCAGGCATTCACCGTAGACTCCGGAAGGGGAGAGGTTATTGCAGTCATTTCTGAGAAAATGCGCGGAACGCCTTGAATACGGTAGCCCGTTGAACAGGCAGGAGGCCCTGCGGCTCTTCATTGAGGCTGATCTCCTGGCAGTTGGGAAACTTGCCGACAGAGTTCGGCGGCGGCTTCATCCGGGAAAAACTGTAACTTTTGTGATTGACCGGAACGTAAACTATACCAACGTTTGTGTCTCCCGTTGCCGGTTTTGCGCCTTCTACCGTGATGAAGGGGCAGCCGACTCCTATCTGTTGTCGCAGGAGGAAATCTGCTGTAAGGTTGAGGAGTTGGTGGCGCAGGGTGGGACACAGCTTCTCATGCAGGGGGGGCTCCACCCCCGGCTGGGCATAGAGTTTTTCGAGGAGCTGTTCCGGGGGATCAAGGGGCGTTTTCCGCAGATCCGAAATCACTCCCTCTCCCCGGCCGAGATTACCCACATCGCCCGAATTTCCGGCCTGACCATAGCTGATGCTATGCGCCGCCTGAAAGAGGCCGGGCTCGATTCGATTCCCGGAGGTGGTGCCGAGATACTCGTGGACCGGGTTCGGGCCGAGATCTCACCGGACAAGATTGGCTGGGAAGAGTGGGCGGAGGTGATGCGCGAAGCTGCCCGCCAAGGGCTTCCGACCACGGCTACCATGATGTTCGGCAGCCTGGAGCGGCCTGAGGATATTGTGGAACACCTGTTTCGCATCAGGGAAATACAGGAGCAGGGCGGGACGTTTACCGCTTTCATCCCCTGGACCTATCAGCCGGGAAACACCGAGTTGGGGGGCGTTACCGCTTCCGGCGTGGAGTATCTGAAAGTGCTGGCCCTGTCACGCATCGTGCTTGGCATCATCCCGAACATCCAGGCGAGCTGGGTTACCCAGGGGGCGAAACTGGCCCAGGTTGCGCTCTTTTTCGGCGCCAATGACCTGGGGGGGACGATGCTTGAAGAAAACGTCGTGGCCTCGGCGGGCTGTTCC
>JAQUHM010000006.1 GCA_028683595.1 Geobacteraceae bacterium
TTATAACAACATTGCCAAAATCCAGTTTGCTGAGCGTAAGCCTGCTGAAGCAGTCAAATCCCTTGAAAAAGCAAAGACACTTGATCCGGCATTTCTTGCCAGCTACTTCAATCTTGCTACCTATCATGCTTCATCGGGTAATTATGCCCAGGCGTTAGCGGAGTACTCGGCTGTCCTGCATACAAATCCACGGAACATTCGAGCTATACTTGGTTCTGCGGCCCTTCTGCAAGTTCAGGGCAAGGACGGTGATGCCCTGGCTATGTATAAACGGGCAAGGGATATCAAAGAACCGGTTGCCTATCTTGCCCTTGCAAGATTCTACCTCAAGAATAAAGAAATCCGGGATGCCTTGTCAGTTCTTGATGAGGCGATCAGTTCTATCCCCGGTAACGCAGCTGCCTTGGAGATGAAGGGGCAGGTTTTGCTCTCTGAGAAAAAGTATCGGGACGCGTTGAATACCTTTGACGATCTTGAAACGATTTCACCCGATCAAGGGCTTCTGCTCAAGGTCAATGCCTATGTACAGATGAAAGATTTTGCCAAGGCGGAGGAACAAGCCCGTCGGGCCATTACCCTGCGGCCCAATTCATCTTCAGGCCATCTCCTGCTTGCTGCTGTTTACGGAAGCAAAAAGGATGAACCCAGTGCAATGGCTGAGTTGAAACGTGGTATGGCTGCTGATCGTAAAGACCCTCGCGCTGCACTGCAGTTGGGAAATGTCTTGGCCCGCAGGAAGGACTATGGTCCTGCCATGGCTGCTTATGAAGAGGCCTTACGCAGAAGTCCGGACTATGTTCCCGCCCTTTTCTCCCAAGGAACTCTTCTTGAAGTGACCGGCAAGAAGAAAGAAGCTGTGGTGAAATATCGTGATGCCCTCGAAAAGAATGAGAATCATGTGCCTTCTCTGAATAATCTCGCTACCCTGTATGCCGACGGGTACGGTAATGCCAAACAGTCGCTGGTGCTTGCATTGCGGGCATTCCGATTGGAGTCGGGCAATCCGGCTGTTCTGGATACCCTCGGCTATGCGCTGCTGAAAAATTCCCGACCGAAGGAGGCGCGTAAGATCCTGGAAAAGGCAGTGTCGATCCTTCCCGCAAACCCTACCATCTCTTACCACCTTGCACTCGCTGAATATGGTTCAGGCGACGCTCGGAAGGCGGTTACCAGAATGCAAGGCACCTTGAAAATGGGTGCGTTTCCGGAGTCGGACAGGGCGCGTGCCTTGGTGGCGGAATGGACCGGGCCAAGGAGGGTAAAATGACCAGATTACTGTTTACCCTGATACTTGTTGATTGTACGTGCGCACTTTCAAGCATAGCAGCGGCTCTTCTGCTGAGATTCAAAGGGCAGGTGGACGTTCTGGATATGTTGGCGGATGAACCTCTTGGCTGGGGAGTGTTCGTAATTGCCCTGCTCATTTCGTCCTTTTTCGTGGAGCTGTATCAGCTTAAAAGCACCGAGACAGGTTGGAAAGACATCGCTCTCCGCATCATCTTCGGTGTTTTTATCTCCTTTTTTCTTCTATCCTCTCTTTACTACCTTATACCCTCTGTCATGTTTGGCCGGGGGGTCCTGGTGCTGGCTCTTGTCTGTTTCGGCCTGCTGCAGTATATCTGGCATGTGTTTTTCCGTATCCGGGCCAATCTCCCCGTATTTGCTAAGCGTGTCCTTATTCTTGGGGCAGGCCCCCTTGCCGAGCGGATCGGCTGCCTTATCTCCGTACCGAACAGCGAGTATGTCCTGGCTGGCTACGTTAGCAGCGGCGGTAATATGGTCAATGTGCCGTTACATGAGATCATCGGCAGTTACGAGAACATCTTCGAAACGGTTAAGAAGAGCAAGGCGGATAAAGTGGTGGTCTCGCTCTCTGAGAGGCGCGGGGTGTTCCCTCTTCGGGAGATGCTCAACTGCAAGCTGAGCGGAGTGACGGTGATGGATGCACCTTCCTTTTACGAGCAAGTGACCGGCAAGCTGATGTTGGAGGATATCACTCCCAGCTGGTTCATCTTCTCCCACGGGTTCCGGATTACTGTACTGTCCCGGATACTGAAGAGGTTCATTGATGTATTACTTTCCCTCGCGGGTCTCATGTTTTTCCTGCCCTTTTTCCCTTTAGTAGCATTGCTTATCAAGCTGGATTCACCCGGACCGATCTTTTTCACTCAGGAGAGGGTTGGTGAAAGTGAGAAATTATTTACTGTTTACAAGTTCAGGACTATGCGGCAAGATGCGGAAAACGACACGGGTGCTGTATGGGCAACAAAGGATGATCCGCGGATTACCCGCTTGGGCAGTTTTCTGCGCAAATCCCGCATCGACGAGATCGCTCAGCTTATCAATGTCCTGCTTGGGGAGATGAGCCTGGTGGGCCCGCGCCCCGAACGTCCCGAGTTCGTTACCAAACTGAAGGAAGTTGTTCCCTACTACTCCGAACGTCACTTCGTCAAGCCTGGAGTTACCGGTTGGGCACAGGTTTGCTATCCCTATGGGGCCTCTGTGGAGGATGCTCTGGAAAAACTTCGTTATGACTTGTACTACACCAAGAACATCTCCTTATCGCTCGACCTGCAGGTCATTCTCAAGACTGTCAAAGTGGTACTGGGTCGGGGGGGGAGATAATCAGAGGACAGTTAAACAGTGAATCAGTTAAACAGTTAAACAGGGTACAGAGAACCTGTAATAATCTTAAAGCAAGCAGGAGAGTTTCTATGAAAAAAATGCTGCTGTATGTTCTGTCGCTGATTGTTCTTGCGACCGGATCCGCCTGGGGCGGTGACTATGTGGTTGGTGAAGGTGACTCGCTGGATATTTCCGTATGGGGTGTGAAAGAGCTGAATTTTACCGTCAAGGTCCGACCTGACGGCAAGGTTACCGTTCCCGGTCTCGGAGATGTGAAGGCTGCCGGTTATACCCCCACAGGGCTACAGGAATTCCTGTCGGTGAAACTGAAAGAACTGGTAAAAAATCCCATTGTTACGGTCACTGTGCGGGATTTCACCAACAATAAGGTTTACATCTTTGGTGGCGGCGTTGCATCAGGTGTCTACGACCTGAACCGTCGGACTACGCTCCTGCAACTCCTCTGCTCCATTGGTGGTTCCGGAGGGGGAGAAGGGAAAACCGCTGGTGATGTTGGCGCTGCTGATTATAAGCAGGCATATATCCTGCGAAATGGCAAGAAGATCAAAGAAAACTTTTACAAGCTCTTTGTCAAAGGTGACATCAGTGAAGATGTGGCTATCGAGACTGATGACGCAATTTTCATCCCCCGTTTTCCCGACAAGAACGTCTATGTGGTGGGTGCGGTCAACACACCGCGGGTTATTGCCTATCGTGATGGGATGACAGTGCTGGAGGCGATTCTGGAAGCAGGTGGTTTCACCAAATTTGCCAGCCAGAACAGCACAACAGTTATGCGGAAAGAAGGGGGAAAGGAAATTTCCCTGCCGGTCATGGCAAAGGACCTGATCAAAGACGGCGACCTGGCCCAGAACCGGACCCTCCGGCCAGGTGACTATGTGACTGTCAAAGAAGGGATTTTTTAGCGAGGAGCGATCAGGGGACAGGGAAAAATCTTTGCATTACTGCCCCTTGTCCTCAGTACCCTGTACCCTGTCTCCTGTTCAACAGGTTTAAACAACGGAGTTTTTAATGTCATCTGAATTCGACTACAAACAGTATCTGTCCCTTGTCAAGAAGAGAAAACTTCCCGTGGTCATCGTGGCATTGCTGGTTATGACTATTGCGGTAATTGCCTGTTATCTGCTCCCTAACAAATATGAGGCGCAGAGCACCGTCTTCATTGAGAAAAATATTATTGGGGAGTTGGTGAAGGGGATAGCTGTTACCCCTTCCAAAGACGATGCCATTAAGGTCCTCAAGTACGCGATAACCAGTCGTACCACCATCCTTAAGGTACTTGCAGACCTGGACGTAGCTTCCACCCGGGCAAAATCCGAAGCCGCTCGCGAAGAACTAATCCGCACTACGCAGGAAAACATTGACGTAAAGGTCAAAGACAACAACCTTTTTATCATTTCTTTCACTGACACAAATCCTCGGGTGGCCCGGGACTTTGTCAACACACTTGTGCAACGCTACATCGAAGAAATTCTTTCTGCAAAACGCGAGGAGTCCTATGGCGCTACCAAGTTCCTTACCGAGCAGATAGGAACCGTCAAGCAAAAACTCACCCAGGCCGAAACGGACCTGAATAATTTTAAGGCGGAAAAGGGCGGGGTGATAAATGTCGATGAGGCGAAATTGTTTGAGGAGATAAATCTTGCGCAGCAGAAACTCTATGATCTGCAACTGCGTAGGCGTCAGCTGGAAGGCCTCAAACCTGTGGCCAGAATGGCAGCGGATCCCCTTCAGGCGCGGCTGGCTTTTCTTCAGAAGCACTTGGAGGAACTGCGAGTTGAATATACCGACAGCTATCCAGGGGTAATCAAGGTAAAGTCTGATATCGAGACCGTGCGGGAGCAGATACAAGGACGACACGGCGCTTTGCAGGCACTACCGGATTCGGAAGAAATAGGAAAGGTGCAGGCGGAACTTTCTGCCGTGAAAATGAGCGAGGCAAGCCTGCAGCGCTACATTGGCATGAACCAGGCTCTTCTGAAAGGCATACCCACCGCCAAGGCAGGACTGGAAAAACTTGAGATGGAGAAACAGAGCCGCAAGGAACTGTACGATAAGCTTCTGTCCCGCCAGGGACAGTCAGAAATGTCGCAGCAGATGGAGGTGCAGGACAAAACCACCACCTTCCGCATCATTGATCCAGCGGTTATTCCCAGTTTCCCTGCCAGCCCCAACCGGGTGAAAATAATTTTGCTGGGAATTCTGGCTGGATTGGCCGCAGGAATTGGAATCGCTCTGCTTCTCGATAATCTGGATCACTCGGTTAAATCCATAGATGCCCTGAAAAAATTTGGTGCTCCGGTGCTTGCGACCATTTCCACCATCCAGGATCCGCAGGAAGTGAGCCGACGAAGAAGGATAGACACCAAGATCTACCTCTTCGCAGGGGCGTACTTCTCCCTGATACTCGTGGTTCTGGTGGTTGAAGTGATTAGCAGATATGTGTGAAAAATGTCATGAGATAAAGCATCAACTCTTGACTCCTTTAACTCAATGTATACGTCAGAATGAAAGGATAGAGCATGAGCAGGATTGAAGAGGCCCTGGAAAAGGCCGCCCAACTGCGGAACAATAAGCGCGGCTTCGATGTGCCGGGTAAAATTTTGACTCCTGCGCACTCCGTGGTGTCGCCTGCCACCCAGTACCCCCCCCTGTCAGAGGCGGCATTTGCCTTGACAAGTCCGATGCTGGTCACAGCCACGGCCCCCCATTCACCAATTGCCGAGGAGTACCGCAAGCTGAAGTCGGTCTTGGTTTCCATGACACGGCAGGATACGTTCCGTAATACCCTGCTGGTTACCAGTTCTTTAAGCGGGGAGGGCAAGAGTGTCACGGCCTTAAATCTTGCCATCAGCATGGCACAGGAATTTGACCATACCGTTCTCTTGGTGGACGCGGACTTGCGTAAGCCGTCACTTCATGGCTATTTCGGCCTGGATCCGAAGATCGGGCTTTCCGATTGTCTTCAGGATGGAGTGGATCTAAGTGACGCGCTGATCAAGACCGGTATCGGCAAACTTACTCTCCTTCCTTCGGGAAAACCGGTCAGGAACCCTGCTGAGCTCTTTTCCTCCCAGAGGATGACGGAGCTGATCCAGGAGATGAAATACCGCTACCCTGATCGTTACATCATTATCGATACGCCACCCGTGCTGCTTTTTGCTGAGACGCTCTCTCTCAGCTATCTTGTGGACGGGGTAGTTTTCCTGGTGAGGGAAGGAATGGCCTCCGTTCAGAATATTAACGATGCGTTGGCAACCCTCAAGGGCTCACTGGTACTTGGAATAGTTTATAACGATGTGAGCGAAGAGAGTATCGACAGTCGTTATCGCTACTATAATTACGGAGACCGGGCAGGGACTGCCCATGACGGGAATAGTGGGCCTGCTGACAAAAAGGGTCTGTTGGGTAGATTGTTCAAGCGTTGAAGGATTCAGGAGTTAATGCGTTGAAGGGTTGATGGGTTGAAGCGTTCATGCGTTTAACCCATCAACCCATGAGAGGAAGCGGACTCATAAACCCGTTAACTCATGAGCGAAGCGGACCCACCAACCCATAAACCCATCAATAATAATGACGAAGTGAGTGCATGTATGTACGAATCATATTTTAACCTGACCTCAAAGCCTTTCGAATTGGTGCCGAACCCGGATTTTCTGTTTCTGAGCAAGGCACACCGTCGTGCCAGAATCTACCTGGATTACGGCATCAACGAACGGGCCGGATTCATTCTGCTTACCGGCGAGGTTGGGTCGGGCAAAACAACTCTCATCCGGGATCTTATCAAGAAGCAGCGCCCGGGCGTAGTCCTGTCCAAGGTGTTCAACACCAACGTCAGTTTCGACCAGCTCTTGGCGATGGTCAACGATGATTTTCATCTGGAGGTGGCTGGAAAGGATCGGATCACTCTGATGAGAGACCTGAACGATTTTCTCATACAGCAGTATGCTCTGGGAAACAGGCCGACCCTGATCATTGATGAAGCACAGAACCTTACCGCCGGGTTGCTGGAAGACATCCGGATGCTCTCCAACCTGGAGACGGATGACGCCAAACTGCTGCAGATAATCCTGGTCGGACAGCCTGAGTTGCGCACCACTCTTTCCCAGCCGGGACTCCTGCAGCTGCGCCAGCGAATCAGCATTAACTGTCATATCAGTCCCCTGACCCGGGAGGAAGTGGAAGAGTATGTTCTCCACCGGTTGGAAGTGGCTGGCAACAGACAGGCGGTTACTTTTCTCCCGGAATCACTTGATATCATCTATCGCTTCAGCAGGGGAATTCCCCGACTGGTAAATATCATCTGTGATTTCCTGATGTTGTCAGCATTCGCGGAGGAGGTGCGGGTGTTGGATGATGTCATCACAAAAGACGTAATCGGCGACCTGGATTTTGAAAATCAGTTCTGGGAAAGCGGACCGCCAGCGGTGTCGTTGGTCCCTCAGGTCCATTCCGACCCACCATTGGAAACGGGTGAACAAAAACGGATTCTGGAGATGCTCCAGGGGATATCAGCACGACTCGATAGCTTGGAGAAGGAGTCGTCCTTGTTCCATGAGACTTCACTGCAGGATCTGGGAGATAAGTTCACCACCATGGGCAACGCCTTCCGCCTTTATGCGGGAGAAACGGATGCAGTGGTCTCCGATTTGCGAGACAGGTTAGGAAAAATTGCCGACTCTCGGTTGAGTAATAATATTCCAGAACAGGACCATGAGTCGTTGCTGCAACGGGGCCAACAGGTACTGATGGCTGCGCTCCGTGGGAAAAAATGAAATATGCAGGGAACAGGGAACAGTTGAACGGTGAAACAGTTAAACAGGGAATAGTTTATTGTTTGCGCCAACCGCTGAATATCCATGGCTGGCAACAAATCTTAGCGAGGTAGTGGATGAATTTTACTCAAAGGGTTTTGACCCGTGTGTGCGGAGTGCTGAGTGTATTGATGCTTGTAGTATTAGTAACCTCTTCGGCTGCCCGGGCGGGAGAATTCAGCTTTCATCCCTCCGTTGCTGTTAGTGAAGATTATTCGGATAATGTCTATGAGACCAGAGATAATCGGCGGAGCGATTTCATCAGCCGCTTTATGCCGGGGTTGGCCCTGAAATACAACGCACCACTGTGGGACTGGGACCTGGCATACAACTTTGATTACCGTCTTTATGCCCGTAACAGCCGCAACGACGATAGCACGCATAACCTGGCGGCAAAGGGGCATATCAATATTATTGACGAGCTCTTCTTTCTGGATCTGTCTGACACATACAAGCGGGTTTCCCTTGATGTGAGCCGCGACTACACCCAGGAGAGCTTGTATGCCAACCAGACCGATTCAAACACATTTGTAGCCTCTCCCTATTTCGTCTTCCATCCGGGCACCCGGACAACAATCAAGACCGGCTATCGCTACTCCAACGTTTGGTACCGGGACCCAGCGGCCATTGACAAGCGGGAGCATAGCGGTTTTCTCAACGCCAGCTATGCGTATTCATCAAAGCTTACTTTTAACGCCGATTACCTGTATACCCGGCAGGATTCGATCAACCCGTACAACCGGAACACCCCATCCGCTGGAGCACGCTACGAATATGCCGATAAGTGTTTTGTTTTTGGCAACGGGGGCTATACCTGGATTGACTACCGAGATTCTCCCGATTTCAATAGCCCTTACTGGAATGCAGGTATTACCCACGCTTTCGACACCTTTACCCTTACTGCTTCCGCAGGTGTTCAGTACCCCGAAGACCCTCTGACTGGTTTAACCCGGGAAACGAATTACGTCATTGCACTCAATAAACCTCTGGATCGAGGCAGTATAGGCCTTTCCGTCTCCTATTCTGACTATAAAGGTGAAAATGTTGACCGTCCCAAGAGATACGGAATCGGGTTCACGGGGAAATATGCTCTTACCGAAAAACTGGGTTCCAGTCTCACTGCCAACGTGGACAGATATGACTATCGGGATCCTTCCGGAAACACCCGCCGCATCTATATAACTCCTGGCCTTACATATTCCCTTCCGTGGGAAACCAATCTCTCCCTTTCCTATTCTTTTATCGATTACCACTCGGTTTCCCGATATGCAGATAACTATGAGGTAAGTCGGGTGGTGCTGGAAGTTAGGAAAACGTTTTAGAGACAGGGAACAGAGAACAGAGAACAGGGGGCAGGGATTTTAGGCACAGAATAGGGGAACAGTGGGTAACAATCGACTGACATCTGACAGGACAGGCGTGAAGGATTATTCGGAACTGATTGCGTACCGCAAGAGTTATGAATTAGTTCTTCAGCTCTACAAGGTGACGAATTCATTTCCCAAGGACGAGATGTTTGGACTCACAAGCCAAATGCGGCGGGCCGCTGTTTCGATCCCATCCAATATCGCCGAAGGATATATGCGTGGTACGAAAGAATACGTTCAGTTTCTAAAAATAGCACTCGGTTCAGCTGCCGAGCTTGAGACACAGGTTTCGCTCAGCAAAGACTTGGGTTTTCTTGGAGCAGGCGAGAGTGAGAGACTGCTACACTCTTTGAAAGAGGTACTGCGCCTCCTGACATCATACATAAAGGGCATACAGGAAAGAGCACAAAACAGGCGCCCCACAGAAAAATAACGATCCCTGTTCTCTGTACCCTGTACCCTGGTCTCTGCCCCCTGCCCCCTGTCCCCTGACCGCTAACAACGTTGGAGTTTATGAAGCTTCTCTTCTGGTTATCATTGATTTTTGTCTTGTATACCTATGCCGGATATCCTCTCGTCCTCTGGATGCTCTCATTTTTCCGGAACAAGAGGACACTTGTTTCGGGGCAGTTCCCCTCGGTATCCGTTGTCATAGCCGCACTGAACGAAGAAAATAATATTGGCCGGAGAATTGAGAATCTTCTTGCACAGGAATATCCCTCCGACAAACTTGAAATACTTGTCATTTCTGATGGTTCCACCGATGGTACTGAAGAGATTGCCAGGTCGTTTACTAATCGTGGAGTTACAGTGTATGGGTTGCCCGATAGGAACGGGAAGGCTATGGCGCTTAATTACGGTGTATCTAAGGCGAAGGGAGATATTATTGTTTTTACCGATGCGCGACAGACCTTCGAGGTTGGGGCGATTGCTCATTTGACTGCCAGTTTTTCCGATGAGTCTGTCGGTTGCGTGAGTGGAGAACTCCACTTTCTGAATGATGTGGAGAGTGGCATTCAGGTTGAGATGGGCGCTTACTGGCGCTATGAAAAGTGGCTGAGGAAGAATGAAAGTGCTACAGGTTCGGTTGTCGGGGCTACAGGGGCAATTTATGCAATCCGCAGGGAGTTGTACCGGCCGTTGCCGCAGGGTACTCTTTTAGATGACGTACTGACGCCCATGAATATCGTTATGAAGGGGCATAGAACGGTATTCAATGGTGCAGCGGTTGCTTATGATATTGTGTCAAAGGATTTTGGTCAGGAATGGAAGCGAAAGGTGCGAACCCTTGCCGGCAACTGGCAGCTTCTGACTCTTTCCCCGGCTCTCCTGCTGCCGTGGCAGAACCCCTACTGGTGGCGGTTTCTCGCTCACAAGATATTTCGGCTTCTCGTACCATTTTTGTTGCCCGTTATGGTCGCATTTAGCGCCTTCTCCATAGGCCCACTGTACAGTATCCTCACGTACCTGCAATTGGTCCTTTACGGCATTGCCGGTATTGGAATGCTTGCACCGTCCGCAAGAAAAGTCCGGATAGTTAACCTGAGTTGTTTTTTCTTGGTCATGAACTTAGCCGCTATTGCAGGTTTTTGGCGCTGGGTAACTGGTGGGTGTCGAACAGCATGGCAACCGGCATATGCTGATCAGGGTGGAAAGAAGTTATGAAGGGTGTTCCAGTGCTTATGTATCATGCTCTGGAGAATGAGGATCATCCTGCTGGAGCAACTGACCCAGGTGAGCAACTCTATATCCTTCCGGTGCGGCAGTTCCGCGAACAAATGGAATATCTTCGCCAGGAGGGATTCCAAACGTTTCTTCTGGAAGAGCTTTTGGCCATGGACTGCTGGTTGGAAAAGTCTGTGGTTCTCACCTTCGATGATGGACATGAGTCTAATTATACACTGGCACTTCCCTTATTGAAGGAGTTTGGGTTTAAAGCGGATTTTTTTATTACGACCGACTGGATTGGAACCCCCAATTATTTAACTGAGGAGCAGGTCCGGGAGCTATCCAACGCGGGGATGGGAATTGGAAGTCATGGTGTAAGCCACGCGTTCCTTAGCGACCTCAGTGCTGTAAATGTTGAACGTGAAATGCTAGATTCTCGTGAAAGACTTGCTTCGATTATTTGTAAGCAGGTAACGGGTTTCTCAGTTCCTGGAGGACGTTCAAGTGGCACCTGCGAAGCTTTGGCACGAAAGAACAAGTATCGTTTTCTTGCTACTTCCTCCCCAGGTTTGTTGACAAAATCGCTGCTGGTGTATTGCATCCCCCGGATTGCAGTGCGGTACAAAATGTTGCCCGCAGAATTCGCCAGCATCGTTAATAATGATGTATTGGCTGTCCGCAGGTTGGCTCGGCGT
Source organism: Geobacteraceae bacterium (assembly GCA_028683595.1). GTDB lineage: Bacteria > Desulfobacterota > Desulfuromonadia > Geobacterales > Geobacteraceae > RPRC01. The sequence continues at coordinate 11,191 of JAQUHM010000006.1, forward strand.
TCAGGGATGCTTGGCATTCTGAAGAAACTCATAGGGAATCGTTTCTACGAGAGTGTACGCGCTCTATTGTTACGGGATGGAAGGTAATGAAAACTAGAATTGCATATATTATTTCTCAGTATCCGGAATTTCACGAAACTTTTGTGGCGCGTGAGGTAGAAGCTCTCTGCCAAAAAAGTGCTGATTTACGGATATTTTCGCTTAAAACACCCGGTAGAGAAGAGCAGAATCTGTACCCTGATCATCTGAGATTTGTTGAATACTCGCCGTTTTTGGTCAGTGCTCGCCTCATTGCTGCCAATTGCATCGAACTCGCGAGGTCTCCACGGCGCTATTTCAGAGCGTTACTCTGGATTCTCAACAGCCATGCATCTCATCCTATGGAGATGTTCAAAGCGTTGGCGGCGTTTCCCAAAACCGTTTTGTTTGCTCACAGCATGCGCGGGCATTTTGACGCAGTTCACGCGCACTGGGCTACCATACCGTCCGCTATGGCAGTAGTCGTAAAAATATTAACCGGCATTGGTATCAGCTTTACAGCCCATGCTTGGGATATCTTCCTTTCACCTCGGCAGCTTCTTCGGGAAAAAATTACACAGGCGAAAGGTGTTGTAACGTGCACCGAATACAATGTCGAATATCTCCAAAATGTCTGTGAGGAGAATGAAAAAGACAAAATTCACCGCAATTATCATGGGTTGGACTTTGCCTCGTTTTCAAAATCGATTGTACAGTCAGAACCATTTTCTCCCCTGCGTATTATTGCCGTAGGACGTCTCGTTGAACAGAAAGGGTTTTCGTACCTGCTTCGCTCACTAGAGATACTCGCTAAAAAGGGAGTTGCCGTACAACTTGTTATCATTGGTGAGGGTCCCTTGCGCGGGGCTTTAACGGAGGAATCTCGCACTATTCCGGCTCCATGTTCGGTCGAGTTTGCAGGCCGACTTTCCCACCGGGAAACAATTGAGCGCATGGTGTCCAGCCACGTCATGGTGGCGCCCAGTGTTATCGCCGGAGACGGCGACCGGGACGGGATCCCCAATGTTATTCTGGAAGCAATGGCATGCGGACTTTCCGTCATTGGCACTGCTGTCTCAGGGATTCCCGAGGTTGTTAAAGATGGTGTTACAGGATACCTTGTTTCTTCAGGAGATCCTGACCGCCTAGCCACGGCTATCGAAAAAATTGCATTAAACCGTGATGAGAGCAAGAAACTTGGTTCAGCGGGACGGGCGTTTGTGCACAGGATGTTTGATATCGAAAAAAATATCGAAGAATTTATCGGTTTACTCGAATCATTTCATGGAACCGGCAGGATTTAGTAGTTATGCTCAAACTGATACCCATAATATTTGCCGTAATCCTGATCTTTATGATCTTTGTCCTGAACATCAAGATTCCGCAGACTGTACTACTTCTTGTCGGTCTCGGTGGAGCGGCTTTCTACCTGCGAAGCCTCATAACTAACGACCGATTCTTTGTCTTAGGAGTGATTCTTCTCTACCTGCCCTTTGCTAAGATCGCTCCTTTTGATCTGGCCAAGGGAGTTAACCTTACTAACATCCTGGTATTGTCTCTTTTTGCCAAGTACTATGTCTTCTCAGAAAACGGGCGAAAGACAGGCGACCTGTACATGCGCAGGGCAGTATATTTCATCTTGTTCTTTATGGTTATCTCTTTTTTTCAGGCCCTGTTCCGTGACTATTCACCGCCCGCTGAAGAATTGATAACTTATTTGATTCAATTTACGATTCCGTGGATATTTTATCTTGCAATGACAGCCTGCCTCTCTTCCCTGGAAGATGTGAAACATGTTTTACTGTTTTCCTGGGTTGGGTACTCTCTTACCCTTTGTTTCGGTTTTAATGAGTTTCTCGATAAGCGCTGGAATGGTTCGATAGAAAGGAGTCGGGTCAGTGGAACCCTCGGGAACGCCAATACCTTTGCCGCCTATATCGTCTATCTTCTCCCCTTGGTGGGTTCTTTCCTGTTTTATCCCGGAATAAGCTTGAAGGCATTGCTTACCATAACGCTATTTCTGGCCATTAAGGTCATGCTATCGACATTTTCCCGTGGTTCGTATCTTGCGCTGTTTGGTGCGGGGTTGACGGTCATGTATTTCAAAGGGCGATTTTTTTTTGCTGCTGCCCTGCTTGGAGGCGTGCTGGCACTCTTCTTCTTCCCGGGTCTTATGCCAGATTCTGTCAAAACAAGGCTAATAGGGCATACTTTTGCTTCAGGTCAATTTGAAACTGCAAACCTGGACGAAAATCTCGATAGGTCCAGTGAGACACGTTTGATTCTCTGGCGTGCAGCTGAAAAGATGGTAGTGGAGTCGCCTCTTATCGGGAAAGGACTGCTTTCGTTCCCGCAAATCGCTGGAGAATACCTTGATGAGCCGGTTGAAGAGAGGGACACTCACAATATGTTTTTTAAAATAGCTGTGTACATGGGGTTGCCGGCATTGGCAGCCTATCTGTTTTTTATCGGCAGAACCTTTGTACTTGCCTGGCGAATGCTAAAGGCGAGTACTGATGCCCTTCGTAAAAGTATTGCTCTTGGCGCTATGGGGTCATGTGTTTCACTGCTTATTTCCTGTATGTTTGGCTCACGCATGGAGAATATCGAGCTGCTTTGTTACTTTATGACCTTGTGTGCAGTCATCAGCTTCTTGTCACGTTATGAGGAGAGTGAAGCGTGAAGGTTATGTATCTTATCTGGTCCCTTGGGTGTGGTGGAGCTGAAAAAATGGTCTGTTCTCTGGCCGCCGATCATGGCCCGGATGTCAAACCTCTGGTCTGTTGTCTGGATGATGAAGGTTATCTGGCCGGTCATTTAAGGGAAAAAGGTATAGAGGTTCTTGCTTTGAACAAGAAAAGAGGGTTTGATCTCTCAGTTCTCTTCAAATTACGCAAAATAGTGCGTGAGCATGGTGTGCAACTGATCAATTCCCATCTCTGGTCTGCTAACCTTTATGTCCGGCTTCTCAGGTTTTTTGTTACTATTCCGGTTGTTACGGTTGAGCATAATGTTGACGTATGGAAAAAGTCATACCATTTCTTAATTGATCGTGTTCTTGCGGGGAAATCCAATTGCTATATCTTCGTCTCCAAGGCTGTTCGGGACTATTATCAAAAAAATGTGCCTGAAACACAAAGAAACTGTCGTGTAATTTATAATGGTGTTGATTTGGCGCCTTTTCGGTCACTTGATTCCATCCGGAAAAACTTGTTAGCTTCTTTATCTGCTGCTGATGATGCATTTTTACTGGTAAATGTTGGCCGGTTGGTTCCGGCTAAAAACCAGGCTGAATTAATCCGTGTCACAGAGGCGTTAGTGCAGAGAGGGCATAATGTTTATACGCTGATTGTCGGTGATGGCCCGTTGCGAGCTGAACTGGAAAAACAGGTTGCAGATACAGGACTGCACCATCGGATATGGCTGACCGGGACCCGTGATGATGTGGCTCTGATCTTGAAGGGGTGCGATCTGTTCGTTATGACATCAAGCTGGGAAGGGCTACCGCTCGTTATACTGGAAACACTGATAGCAGGCACTCCTCCTGTTTTTTATGATGTTGGCGGTACTGCCGAGATTGTTCAGGATGGCATTGAAGGAATCAAGGTGGCGAGTGGCGACTTTGAGTCAATGGTGTCAGCCTTGGACAGGCTATTGGGTGCCCCTGAAAACATTGAGCGTCTTAGAGAGAATATGAGAGTGCGGGGCATAGAAAACTTTGATACCAGGAAAATGGTAGAAGAGTATGAATCGTTGTTCAGAAATATCGTCAGTGCAAAGGGTGTCCTATGAATGTGGCATTTGTGATTGACAAGTTTGATGTTGGTGGAACTCAGCGTCAATTGATCTTGCTTGCCAACAGGTTTGCTGCGCTGCATATGGGTAAGGTTTATATGATCTGCCTGCAACGGCGCGGTCCCCTTGCAGACGAATTGTCTGAAGGAATAGAAGTTCTGGCCTTAGGCCTTCGGCGAGTATATGGCTTTGATGCTATGAAAAAAATGGTAAGCCTCCGTTCATTTTTGCGGGAGCGGAATTGCCATATCCTTCATGCATTTCTACCCAGCGCAAATATTTATACTTCAATCTTAGGGAAAATAGCTCGGATTCCGGTTATTGTATCGAGACGGGATGTTGGTATCTACCCTAACAGGTGGTGGCAATATCTTGAGGAGAAGGTTGCCTATCGCTTAGCTTTAAAAATTGTTTGTGTTTCCTGTGAAGTAAGGGGCCTTCTTCTTGCGTGTGAGCCGCATCTGACTGGTAAAACCGTGGTTGTTCAGAACGCTGTTAGCTTGGAGCCTTGCAATCAAATGACGCATTCTCTAGCGGAACTGGTAACTGAAGAAAACTTCATTGTTGCTATCGGGACTATTAAGCCGATAAAAGGATATGATTTCCTCTTGGAAGCTCTTCCCGGAATAAACAGGAGAATTGTTGTAATCGGTTCCGGACCAGATCTGGAAAAACTGAGAAAAGAGACCGAAAGTAAAGGTATTGCCAGTAAAATTGATTTTCTGGGACACAGAGATCCACCAGAAATTGCTGTCATTGCAGAGCGCGCCAAGTTTGCGGTCCATCCGTCATATTCCGAGGGGATGTCAAATGCTATCCTGGAAAATATGGCGCATAGAAACCCTGTTGTGTGTCGTGACTTGCCTGCCAATAGGGAACTGATATTCCATGGTGAGAATGGGTTCCTGTTTCGTGAGAAGGCTGACTTCGTGGATTATGTCAACCGCTTGATTGCGGACGAGGCTTTATGTTCTACGATGTCGGAAAAAGCGAGGAGGTTTGTCGTTGAGCATCACAGTCTTGAGGCTGTCATGGCTCGGCACCTTGAACTTTATAAGAGCTTGACAGGCCCCAAGGAAGGGCAAGCCTCCGGGGAGGTCACAGTATGAGAGTCAAGGGTTTTTCAGCAAAAGCCTTGACTCTCTGTGCAAGGACTATGAATGACTGCCTGGTGACCGCAATCAGTCCGGATGGCTGAATATTTATCTGCATACGTTCAGGAACGGTATCTTTGGGTCGGTATTTATGTACCGGGTCTTGTCCGCTTCTTTGGGCAGCAGGGTTAAATTTCATCTCTTACGCTTGGGTCTGAATATAATGCTCCCGTATCGAAAAGACATAGAACTGAATGCTCATGCCCGGATTGGCAGTTCAATTGAGGGTGCATTTTCCTGGCCTCAAATTGGTGATAACTGTTTTATCGGTTGTGGTGCGGCTATGTTGGGTCCGGTAAGGTTGGGAAATAATGTCAAGATTGGTGCCAATGCTGTCGTACTCAGCGATGTCTCAGATAATTGCAGTGCCGTAGGGGTGCCGGCAAGGATACTGAACATGAAAATGTCCGCAGGATGAAAGCAAGGCAGGATACCCATGTGGATAAAAAGAAAATACTTTTCAACTTTTCGTCCTATGCCTTTGGCAATGTTTTAAGCATTGGTGCAGGTTTAGTCTCATTTCCATTATTTACAAGGGTCCTTACGGTATCGGAATACGGCTTGTTAAGCCTGCTTAACACTGCCTTGATGCTTCTTACGTGCCTATCTAAAGGAGGAATCCAAAACTCAATAAACCGCTTCTGGAAGTCAGAAGAGGATAATGCCGAGCTGGTAGCAACTTCATATAGCGGGGTAATAGTTTGTTTTTCAATCGTCTTATTGCTAACTCTGCCCGGTTTTTACTGGGGTTGGTATGGAGCGGAATACAATAAATTTTCATTATCAGTGATAGCCGCATGTTATTTTACCGCACTTTTTGAAATAATACGTTCTGTTGGCAATAATATCGCAATAATAGAAAAGAAAGCATTACTGTATTCTAGTCTCAATATTGTTCATAAGTACCTGAGGATAATCCTTCCGTTCCTCGGCATTATGTATTTCAGTAGCCGTATGCTAGGCATTGCTACAGGTTTTATGATTGCAAGCCTGGTGACAATGCTGGCAGTAATCAACAAGAGGGAGTTCAAGGTAAGCTTCAAGTATAATAGGAAGCTGATAATTAGTCTTCTCATTTTCAGTTTTCCATTGATGCTGAATGAGCTTGTTAATTATGTCTTGAATTACTGCGATCGCTTGTTTCTTGCATTTTATCTGGATGCAGCGGCAGTCGGCATGTATTCGGCCGCCTATAATCTGTCGAATAATGTAGAAGTTGTGCTTATCACATCAATGAATATGACGACAGCCCCTTTATTGCTGGATTGTTTCAATAGGCGTGGTTTTGATGAAATGAAATACCTTCTGCGCCGTTGTCTTGGATGGTATTGTCTTCTCGGTTCGGGCATTATTGCCCTTGTTGTATCAATAGGTCCGGACCTTTTAGTCCTCCTGGCATCATCGAAATATCGTGCAGCTGGTCCTGTTATGCTGCCGGTTCTTCTTGGGGTTTTTCTCTATGGACTATATGGTATGGCAACAAGCACACTTTTCTTTTGCAACAAGACAAAAATTATTCTCGCTCTTTGTACTGTGGCTACGATAATCAATCTTTTTGCTAACTGGTACCTCGTTCCCCGTTTAGGAATCATTGGGGCAGCGTATGCGACTCTCCTCTCGTTTCTATTTTTGGGCGTTACCGGCATGTGGCTAGCCTACAGTGATAGCTTTTCTGAATTATCGAAAGCTCTGTTACGGCTTTTGCCTGCCATTATAATGTTGTATCTGCTGTACTTGATTTCGATGCCAGGACTTATTTTAAGTATTGTTATCAAATCTATAGTTGGTACCATTGTTTGGGTTTCAGTCAGTTTTCTGCTTTTTAGCGAAGTCAGGAGTGGCGTTAGCGGCATAACCGCTCACCTCTATAACAAGTTGAAAAGTTTATAGTCCAAACTGAAAAATGTGTATTGGCTAGCAAATTGCTTGCTCAGCAAGATTGAAACCAATCAATGATAAGTGTAATTATTCCGATATATAATGGAGAAGAATACATATCTCAAGCAATAGAAAGCATCATGTCTCAAACATTCCATAATTTCGAACTTATCATTATTGATGATGGCTCAACAGACGGAACACGATTGATTTGTGAAGGATACAGTATTGCTCATCCTGATCTGATCCGATATTTTTATCAAAACAATAAAGGAGTCAGCGCGGCAAGAAATTACGGGGTTCGGATGGCAGCGGGCGAGTTTATAGCTTTTCTTGATGGCGATGACATGGCTGACAAAAATTGGCTCATGAATTTAATGGCTGGATTCACTGACGAAGATATCGTTGTGAGCGCTGGAAAGACAACATGTTGTTCCTTTTCAGATTCTTTGATCCAATCCATTTTGTCGCAAAATAGCTCTTTTGACGAAGATTTCACGGACAGAAGTCTGGTCAAGGAGTTCATGATTTGTTGTGCAATGTTTAGGAAGCATGCTTTTGAAGGCGTGGGTGGATTTGACGAAACTTTACCCTATGGTTCCGAAGATAACGATTTGACGTATAGATTAAACCTTGCTGATAAGAAAATTATCTATATAGCAGATGCTGTTGTTCATTATCGTCCACGTACAACAATAAGAATGCTTATGCGACAAAGGTATCTTTATGGTAAAAGTAAAATACTCCTCTATAAAAAACACAAATTGCTTCAGAAAAACATTGCACAAGATTTGATAGAATTTACTCAAAAAAGTATAAAACTATTAGTAAGGAGTTTTGCTAGAATTATTAAATTTATATTTAACAAAAATCGTAATTCTGCTTTGTTACTTGAGCATCCTTTGTCGATCTTATGCCTCGTTGCGAATCAGTGTGGGCGAATTGTAGGGAGAATAAAGTATAGCGGGTAGTTAGTCTTGTTTAATAAACGTCGACAGGTTGCGACTAGGTGATAGACCGTATTTGGAGTAATTCTATGTTTAGATTATTACTATATCTTATTGTAATATGGTTGTCTGTGTCAGGTTGTGGAATAAATCCATGCACAAACAGACCCTATACTAGTGTTTATGATTTTATTTCATCAAATGCAGGATGTTCTACTCCGACTGAAACTCTAGCCACGCAGTCCCGCTTGGATGACAGGAAATCGGTAAAAAGGAACCTTAGCGTTAAGTCCCCCAAAAAAGAACTGAATGTGGCAGTCATTCCTGAAAAAAAATCATCTTCTACCGCACCTCTTATATCGACCCATGAGAAGCACAAATTTATCCCTCTTGTTTCCGGAGAAATTCCGCTATTTGTTAACATGGGGACATGCGCGCCGGAATCCAATTATCCAATTTCCTTTGCAGTACCTTTTCCAGTTGGCGCAGTAAGAAATATTCTCAACTTGAGACTTGTTTCTGATAATGGCTCAGCTGTTCCAGCTCAATTCAGTCCGAATGTCAAATGGCCTGATGGCTCTTTTAAGGCGGTATTACTGACATTTTATCCAGAGAAAAATGGGACAGCGTACCGTGATTATAAAGTGCTCTATGGCAATAGCGTTCATTCTTTGGGCCAAGATTCGTCGAAGTCAATCAAGGTTGTTGAAGACGCAGACAGTATAACTATAGACACCGGTACGACGCGTTTTCAGATGAGCAGGAATAGATTTGCCCTGTTTGATCAGGTCTATAGAGGTGCAGCTAATGAACGCGTTTTACGAGAACCGGGCGACCTGACAGCAATAGACAACAAAACCGGGAAACTGTTCAGATCGTCACTATATAAAAAGTCAGACGGCTATCGCCTGGAAGTAGTTGAAAAAGGAGCGCTGCGAACGGTTGTTAGAGCTGAAGGTAAGCTACGCGGTGAAAATGGTGCTGTAACAGCTGATGGTGACAGGGATCTGGCCACATTTCGGATTTGGCTCACCTTTTATGCCAATTCAGGAATGACCCACCTGAAATATACCATTATCGATACAAAGGTAAGGCCTGGTATTGCAAGCAGCTTTCCACAGCCTGTTTTTTCTCTTAGTGACAACCGGATGATTCTCCCCCTGACTGCAAGTGATATGTCATATGTCGTTGGAGGTGAAGCAGGGGCGATCTATGAAGGGAAAGTTACTGGAGAAAAACATATACTACAGGATGCAATTAGGGGGAAAGACCAGAAAACCAAAGGGTATTCCTACAAGTTTCATTACACAGGGGTGGGCAACGGTGAACGTGCTCCGGGGTGGATGGATGTCTCTTCGGAAAGAGGGGGTGTTACCGTGGCGCTTCGGTATTTCTGGCAGAATTATCCTATGAAGCTGTCCATCAATGATAGAGGTAATCTAAATATCTGTCTGCAACCGGAAGATGCGTTGGCGCCCTTTTCAACTGACTACCCTGGCGAAGCAAAGACTCATGACATATTTATAAATTTCCATGAAGGAGGATATACCAGCGACATCAAAGGGAAAGCTGAGCTTTATCTTTCAAGCCCTGTGCTGCTGGCTTCGTCTGAATGGTATAAAAAAACCGTTGTATTTGGCCCGCTCGGAGAGCTTTCCGACAAAACCTGGGCATGGGATAAGAAGGTTGCAAGGCAGTATGAATGCTCCGCATTCGCAAGAGGATGCAGCAAATATCCGGTATTATACGGCAAAAATGATTTCGGAGATTATCAATTGGGGTATGACACCTGCAAGAGTGGAGATTGGTCGGTCAACAAGGGCTTGAACCATTATGAGGATGCCCATGGCTGGATCCTCGAATTTCTACGGCAGGGAGAAAAGGATTATTTTGACTTCGCTGCCCCTTTTGCCATGAATCATTACGATATTGGTGTCATGCATACTGAAAATCCCTTTTATTATCCCGGTGTCCCTGCAGGTATGATTCACTGGCACGGCGGTAATGAAAAGATCGAAGGGGGGCATATCGTGCCAGGGGGGATTGACGAGTATTATCTCCTGACTGCTGACCCGCGGGCGTTGGAGGTAATAAGGGAGCAAGCTGACTGGATTGTGCATAAGGTGACAAATGGTTGGTTGCGTATGGCCCCCGAGATTCCCGGTGACAAGATTGGACTTGAGGAGTACGAGCGCCCACATGCCTGGCCGCTCTATACGGTACTCAAGGCTTTTGAATCAACCGGGGATCTCAAGTACTGGAATGCGGCAACAATAATGATTCAAAATGCTATTGACTGGTGGAAGCTGCCCCAGCATATCATTGTTTTTCAATATGGCAAGATGCTTGATCCTAAAGTTCCGGCATCAGATCAGGCAATGTATTACGAGATGACCGACTGGATCAAGGGGAATGGATATTGGGTTTCAACCCTTCGCACAGCCAACTGTGATCAGACCAATCTGCCCCTGTCTATGTATGACTATCAAGACCATGTGCCTATTGCCTGGATGGCCGCGTATTTAGAAACGGCAATAATCAGATATTATGAACAGTTGAAAATAATGGGTGGAAACTATTCAGCAACAATCACATATAGAGGAAAGCCGAAGAAATTCTCCATCGACGCTGCAGCAATCAGGGAAATGATCATTCAGACCGTGAATGTTATCGTTGATCATAATTACGTAAGCAATAAATATCCCTCGATATTTCCGTGGCTGTCACACTTAGGTTACGATCATTTCGTATATTCCGCATGTCCTGAGAGATCCCCCAAGGTTTCTGACGGTGCGGTCCAGATGCCCTTTGTGCTTTTGTATGCCAGTGGTTTTACGGAAAATGAAATTTCAGAACGTTGGAGACCTACCTGGAAAGCTCGGCAAGGAAAGTGGCGAGATATCGCGCGTACATTATATCGTAGTGAGATTGAAAATAGGGGTCAACCTTTGACAGGATATAATGGCGCACCTTTATTGTGGAATATGCCCTATGCAATTGAACTGTTTCAGAAATATGACTTATTGTGAGCCTTCATGAAGACACCGGTAAAAGTAATTTTTTTTGAGGCGGGGTTTGCCGGTGGTTCGGTCAACCGTCTCCTGACTGTGTTACAGCGATGGGACCATGCCGATCTCCCCTGTGCTGTGGTAACGTTTTTCAACAAGAAGAAGGCTGCGCAGCTCCTCACCTTGGGTGGCCCTGTCTGGCACCGCACCTTTGCGTTTCAAGGAGATTCTCAGCCAGACTTGTTCAGAAAATATGCCGGCATTTTGCTGCCAACCATGCATTTCCTGACCTATTTTTTCCGTTCTTTCGTAATTCTGATGAAAAATCCCGGTGCCCTTGTCTATATCAATAATACACCCTATGCTCACTTACCGCTTATTCTTGCTGCCGCAGCGTTCCGCCGGAAGGTGATCTGCCACCTTCGCAGCATGAACAGCCTAACTCGTCTCGAGAAACTTCTGCTCGGGTATATTGCAGGTTTCATCGTGCTGAGTAATGCACATAAATCCCATTATGCTTTGCAGGGCATTGCCGAAGAAAAAATCAAGATTGTCTACGACAGTATTGACCTCTCGCGCTTTCCTGCGAAGCCCCCCAATACAATTTCTGAAGCTTCACCCACTGCGGTGGTAGTCGGATCTCTCTTTTATCTCAAAGGTCAGGATATCTGTATCAAGGCCTTGGCACTGGTAAAAAAGGTGAAACCTGATGCACGGCTTTTTCTGGTGGGGGAGGGGTATTATGAAGAGAAGTTGCGAAGTCTTGCACGGGAACTGGGAATTGAACAGAACGTCATTTTTTTTGGTTTTTCAGAAAAGGTGAATGAGGTACTGAGTGAATGTGCTATTGGCATACTTTCTTCCCGCAAGGAAGCGATACCAAATTGCGTGCATGAATATATGGCAAGCTTTCTGCCCGTCATCGTATCAGATCTACCAGGGATGAGTGAATTGGTTGTTGATAGAGAGTCCGGTTTCATAGTGCCGCAGGAGTCACCCGAAGAACTGGCTAAGCACTGGATAGAGTTGCTTGATGATGAAAGCATGAGACACCGGATGGGCATGCGTGGGGCGCAAATAGTCAGAGAGGAGAGGTTCTCTCCTGAGCAGGAGATGAGGCAAATATCTGCTGCAATCAAAGCAGGCCGGAACTTACCATGAAATCAATCTTGTTTGCATATTGCTGACGTCTTATTTTATGGCTTCAGCTTTGAGATGAAGTGCGATGTCCCACTGCAAGCATTGTTTATTTTGCTCGTAATTCAGGAGGGTTATGATCCTGAAAATGTAGTTCACCCCTGTCTTGTTACTAGCGTTAACTGCCTTGGATATCAGAATAAATGACAAAGTTCTCAATGGTAAAATATGCGGTGCTTTCAGGAGCGATTTTCGTTGTTGGCATAACGATCTGGTCGCTTTGGTCAAAACGGAATATTCCAAGATTCTGCACTGCTTTGAGTATTGTTGCCGTGTGTGGTGTTCTCGTCTTTGTGTATGCAACAGCCATTGAGCCGAACTGGATTGCCGTTAAAAAGGTAGTAATCAATGACTCTGCGTTGGCGAAGTCTCTGTCCGGGTTGAGGGTCGTGCAGGTTTCTGATATCCATATTAGAAAAGATCTGAGCTTTAGGGATCGTCAGCTCATCAGTAAAATCAATGCTCTACATCCCGATCTGTTGTTTATTACCGGTGATTTCCTGGAAAACATGGATGAGCTACCCGCACTCAACAACATGTTGCGGGAAATAACCGCGCGTTATGGCGTATATGGAGTGACCGGAAATACTGATTACCACCGGTTTAATATTGATGGATTGGTGAGAGAACTGTCGCTGACAGGGCTAACTATGCTCCGGAATGAGCACCGGCAGATTGATCTGCCGAATGGCAAAAAGCTTTGGCTTGCAGGAGTGGATGACCCCGTCACAAGACGGGATGACTTGACAAAGGCGTTGTCGGGAATTCCCGATGGTGAGCCGGTTTTGCTTCTTGCCCATGGACCAACTATCTTTCCAAAAGCGGTTCGGGCGAAGGTGAATCTGGTGCTTGTCGGTCACACCCATGGTGGGCAGGTTGGGATTCCTTTCCTTCGACGCCTCTCAAAATATGCTAACCGTGACATGCCGATGAGTGGCATAGTCTCCGAAGGACGTACCACAATGTTTATCAATCGTGGCATAGGGACCAAAACATTGCCGATCAGGCTTTTCTGTAGACCGGAAATTACCGTGATAGAAGTCCGTTAGAAAGGAAACACTTCAGCCGCTGAGGAGGGCATCAGTGACATCTTTTCACCATTATATCGGCATAGCTCCAGGGCAATAGGCAATAATGCGTAAAATTCTGTTTCTAGCGTCGTGGGGATATACCTTCTTTATAGTGACGCTTTGGCTCGTGCTATTCTTCGGCAGTGACCGATGGTGGGCGGCAATGCTTCTACTGTTCGGTCCGCGCTGGATTGCGGCACTCCCGCTTATCACCCTCATTCCCTTGATTGTGTTAGTCAATTGGAGGCTTCTCTTTCCCTTACTGGCGGGTGTTGCGGTTGTTTTTGGCCCTTTTATGGGATTGTGTCTCCATTTGAAGAAAACGTATCCACAGGCTGGGCCCGTGATCCGGGTGCTTACCTGCAATATTGCAAACGGTTCATATAACGCTCCAAAACTAGCTACCCTTATTCGAGACTCACGCGCCGATATCGTGGCTCTTCAGGAGTGCCCCCATGACCTCAACTTGGAGATTCCGGCAAGTTGGCACAAAATAAAGAGTCACGAATTTTGTGTGCTTTCCCGTTTTCCGCTGGTATCTGGCCAGCTTGTGCGGGTCCTTGATCCGTTGACCCACTGGCATATGTCCTGTATGTTGCAATGCGTCGTCAAGACGCCCAGCGGTGACCTTGCCTTCTGCTCAATCCATTTGCCAACTGCTCGCAAGGGATTGAATGCCATGTTCGATGAAACCACATTGCTGAGGCCTATCCGAGAGAGGCGCCTCCTCAAGGAAACGGAGTATCGTAGGCGTGCTTCTCGGGAGGTAACTCGGTTTATAGCCTCGTTGAACCTTCCGTTTGTGATCGCGGGTGATTTCAACATGCCTGTTGAAAGTTCTATCTATCGCGATTCATGGCGAAGGTACACAAACGCTTTTTCCTGTGTAGGGTTGGGTTATGGTTGGACCGCTTGGAGAGGCGTTGCGTGGCTTAAATACGGCATAAGGATCGATCATGTGCTAATCGGAGAGGATTCGAAAGCCCTGCTGTGTAAGGTGGGGCCGGATGTTGGTTCGGATCACCTTCCGGTGATCGCGGATGTCGCCGTTGTCAGGGGGCACTGAGGTCTGAAAAGCCTTTACGACTTTGGTTTCTACGCATAAAAAAATTTGCAGATAAAAGCAATCATTATGGCCTGTCGGCTGATCGTTGCCGTAAATGTCCTAATTTGGGCCGTTTGTCCCTTTTTCGCTAAATGCTACATAGGAGCCCCCATGACATTCATGGTAGCACTGAAGACGTACCGGTTGCAGTTATTGCTGGTTATCATTTTCCTTGTCGGACTTTATTACACCATCGTGCCGGACATGGTGCTGCAGTGGTATCAGGACGACAACTATTCCCACGGCTTTATCGTTCCGCTTATCTCCGGTTGGTTTCTCTACAACCGGCGTGAGGAACTGAAGAAAGCACTGGTGCAGCCATGGGGGCCGGGGCTGTTGGTTATCATCTTCGGCCTCATACAATTGACGGCTGCCTGGCTCGGCACCGAATATTTCACTATGCGTTCATCTCTGGTGGTGTTGCTGGCGGGAATTACTCTTTACCTGTTCGGCAAGGGGGTTTTCAAGATTGCTTTGCTGCCGCTGGCGTACCTCTTGTTCATGGTGCCGATTCCCTATATCATTTACGATGCAGCGGCTTTCCCGCTCAAGCTGTTCATTACCAAGGTTTCCGTGTGGTGCCTCAAGCTACTCGGAGTTGTGGTCTGGCGCGAGGGGAATATCCTGATGTTTCCGAATGTTACCTTTGAGGTGGCCGATGCCTGCAGCGGTACCCGCTCACTGATGTCGCTTCTTGCCCTGGGGGTGGCGTACGCGGTCATCTCCCAGACTTCCAACCTCAAACGCTGGATCATCGTGCTTGCCACTGTGCCTATTGCCATCTTTACCAATGCACTCCGGGTCATTGCCACCGGGATACTGGCCCAATGGTGGGGTGCCGCTGCTGCCAAAGGTTTTTTTCACGAGTTTGCCGGTATGGTTGTCTTCGTGCTTGCCATGGTGCTGTTGGTATTGCTGGGGACTGTGCTTAATAGGGTGCGTTGAAGCGTTGAAAGGTAAATGCGTTGAAGCGTAGCAGTGTTCAAGGACCCGTCGTTTCTGCTGCTGGTACTTTTCATGCTTTTAACTGGATTCCGTTTAGCAGCCAGATTGAGAACGAAGTAAAGGGCATAGGTTCTATCCTTGAAGGGGGATGGCCTTTTGCAGCGATGGCGTATTTCTTTGTTGCAGCAGGTATCATCAGGAGAAAAATCCTGGCTTACTTTGTGGGGGGAGGAAGCCAGGCAGCACTTGTCTTTCTGCTTGAGATTGCCCAGAAACAGATTCCTGGACGTTATCCTGATAGTACGATTGTCCTGCTCGCAGTGGTGGGTTGGGCACTCCCATGGCTGTTTCTGGCTGATAGTATGGGCGGAAAAGTGGGGATTGAGAAGAAAACCTGACGAAAGTGTTGGCGGAGCTGTATGGAGGGGTGCAGGAATGAGCGTGACAGATTGCCTTTGTAAGGACTTTATTGGAGGACTGTTTGCTGTTGTTTTACTGCTGATGCCTGCCATGGTGTGGGGACTGACGCCTGCCGAGGTGGTAGTTGTTGCAAACCGTTTCGCCGCTGACAGTGTCAACTTGGCCCGTTACTATATGGAAAAGCGCGGAATCCCCAGGGGAAATCTGATTCTTATTGATTTAAAGTCCAGTGAATCCTGCTCACGGGAGGTCTACGACGAGGAAATCGCCACTCCGGTGCGGGATTTTCTTCGTAAGAAAAGCCGTAATGATGTTCGCTGTCTGGTGACCATGTTTGGCGTGCCGTTGAAGGTTAAGCCGCCGCCCTTGATGGGTGATGAGAAAGACCGGCACTGGGAGCTGAAAAAGGAGAAAGAAGATACTGCGAAAGCACTGAAAACAATATCTGACGCCAAGGGACCCGAGGCCGGAAAATTAAAAGATGCACTGGCGCGGCTGGAAAAGGAGCTGAAGACTCTGGACAGGAGCAACCAGGGTGCTGCAGTCGATTCTGAATTGTCGCTGGTACTGAATGAATCATATCCGCTGGAGAACTGGCTGCCCAATCCTTTCTTTGTCGGTTTTAAGAACCAAGTGTTGCCCTTTGGCAAAAAGTCGGTCCTGCTGGTCAGCCGACTGGATGGCCCGTCAGAAAAAATCGTCAGGCGTATTATCGATGACAGCATTGCCGCTGAAGCACATGGTCTTAAGGGAACGGCTTATTTTGATGCCCGTTGGGCGAAACCCGATAAAGGTAATCTGAAAGGGTACGCCTTGTATGATAACAGTCTGTATCTGGCAGCTGATCGAGTCCGGTTGCGAGGAATTCCGGTGGTGATCAACGATAAACCGGCTCTGTTCCAGGCTGGTGAAGCACCCGATGCTGCCCTCTATTGTGGTTGGTATAGCCTGGGGAAGTACGTCGATGCCTTTGACTGGCAGCCAGGAGCAATCGGTTACCATATTGCCAGTGATGAATGTGCAACGCTCCGCTCCGGTTCGAGTAATGTATGGTGCAAACGGATGCTCGAAGATGGCGTTGCTGCCACCATTGGGCCGGTGGCGGAACCTTATGTACAGGCATTTCCGGTGCCTGAAGTTTTCTTCGGAATCGTGACAGAAGGAAAGTATTCACTGGTTGAGGCGTATTTCCTGAGTTTGCCATATCTGTCCTGGCAAATGGTACTGGTTGGTGATCCTTTGTACCGGCCATACAAAAACAGGGCAATCCCGGAAGTGAGCCGTTAAGAGACATTGTAATAGAGCGAAGCTTGCTGTAAAAGCATACGAGCATGACAAGTTTGCCGGTAACATGCTGCATGCTGCCAGGTTATAGTGGTTATTGTTACCATGTTGATGGAGTTCCCATGACATTCGCCGAAACCCTTGAAAAATACAAATTCCATTTGCTTTTTGTCATACGCGTTAAAGAGTTTAAGCGTTCAAGGAGTAAAACCCATCAACCCATGAGCGCAGCGGACTCATCAACCCATAAACTCTTTAACCCATAAACCCGTTCGGAGAACGAAGGTATGATCAAAACTTCACGTTTCATTATTGTCTACGTCCTTTTGGGCATAGTAGCACTGTACCTTTTTACCCACTCCGATACGGCGGTGCCAATGAAGAAGCCGTTCTCCGAGTTTCCCATGCGGGTAGCCGGTTGGCACATGACCTCGCAGCAGGAGTTCAGCGACGACGTCCTGAACGTCCTCAAGCCAGCCGACTATCTTTCCCGTGAATATGTTGGTCCAGACGGCCAAAGGGTGAGCCTTTATCTGGGCTATCACAGCGGCGGCAAGGACAGTGGCCAGATCCATTCCCCCAAGCACTGCCTGCCCGGAAGCGGCTGGTATGAGGTATCGTCGCAAAAGAGTTTTGCTGATATCGGCGGCCAGAAAATTAACTTGGTTCGGGCGGTATATCAGAAGGGCGAGAACAAGGCGTTGTTTCTCTACTGGTTCCAGGTGCGTGACAAATCGCTGAATGACGAGTACCGCTTGAAGCTGGCGGAAATTTTGAATTCTGTAACAAGTCGACGTCGGGATTCCACTTTTGTCCGAATCTCGGTGCCCTTTGAGACGAACCAGGAAAAGGCCGAAGCTCTGGGACGAAAGTTTATCCGAGACTTTCAGCCGGAAATCAGGAAGTTTTTGCCCGCGTAGGCAGTCTTTAGGTTGAAGCGTTAATGAGTTGATGTGTACAACCCGTAAACCCATGAGTGAAGCGGACGCTTCAACGCTTCACCATACCTGTCTACTGTTCGCTGTACCCTGTTCTCTGTTCCCTGTTTTGTACCCTGTCCACTATTACGTGCTTGCCAAGGGGATGTATGTTCCAGACAATTCTCTCATCACTTGCCATTGCGTCTGCAGGGCTTTGCATTCTTGCCCTCCTGCTGAAAAGGGAGGGGGGGACGGCATTGCCGGCCCTGGTCTCAGCTCTGGCGGCTACTGCCGCCCTGGATTTGTTTGACCTTCTGGCGATCATTCATCCGGAAGATCTTTTCTGGTGGAAAAGGTTTTCGCTGGGGGCCGAGGGGGTTCTTATCTTCTCCTGGGTTTTTTTCAGTGCCGTTTATGCCCGCCGGGAGGGCTTCAGATCACTGCCTGTTCGCCAGAAGATCTTCCTTGCCGCAGCCACCTTCATGCCGGTTGTGGCCTTTTCCTTTCCTGTTTCTTCGTTTTTCTATTCACCAGACTTTGCAAAAGAGCGGATGCTGTTTCTGGGAAACAACGCCTTTTTCTTCTATATTGCTATCCAGGTACTGCTGGTCATTGCCATGATCAACCTGGAGTCAGTTCTTCGGAACGCCCCCCGCGAGGCACGCTGGCGGATGAAGATCGAGCTGATGGGTGTCTGCGTTTTGCTGGCTGCTCTCGTCATTTACTACAGCCAGGGGCTCCTCTACAGAAGCATTAATATGAACCTCATTCCGCTCAGGTCTGCTGCTCTAATCACTGCGGCAGGGATGATAGTCTATTCCCGCCTTTGGCGAAGCAGCGGTAAAGAGGCCTATGTGTCTCATCAGATGGCTTTCCGCTCGGTCGTCCTTCTCGCCGTGGGGCTCTACCTGGTCGGTCTCGGCCTTCTGGGGGAGGGGATGCGCTACTTCGGGGACTCTTTTCAGCGCTCACTCCTGATGGGCATTGGTTTTTTTGCCGGGGTTGGACTCCTTATTGTCCTCCTCTCCGAGACGGTCAAACGGAAGATCCAGGTTTCCTTGCATAAGAATTTTTATCGGCAGAAGTACGACTACCGCAGCCAATGGCTTCAGTTTACTGACCGTATCGCTTCCGCGAAGAGCGGCGACGACCTGCTCCACTCACTCGTGCTGGGTTTCTGCGAGACTTTTGGCATGGGGGGCGGCGTGCTGTTCTTGCGGGATGGGGATGAGGGGACCTACCTGCCTTCCGCGTCACTGGAAATGAGCGCTCATGATTTCCGTTTCCGGAACGAAAGCAAATTGTTGACGCGGATAGGCGAGAAGAAATGGGTTGTTACTATTCCCGATGAGATTCCCGATGTGGACGGGGATGAAGGTACGTTTTTATCAAGTCACGGAATACTCTTTGCCGTGCCCCTGTTTCATAATGAACTTCTGGAGGGATTCCTGCTGCTGGGGCGGCCTCTCAGTAGCGGAGAGCTATACCATTATGAAGATTTTGATCTGATGAAGACCCTGGCGCGCCAAGCTTCTTCCGCGATCCTGAACTTGCGCCTTTCTGACGAGCTTTCCCAGGCAAGGGAACTGGAGGCGGTGGGGAAAATTTCCGCTTTTATCCTTCATGACTTGAAAAACCTGATATCGACTCTTGCCCTGGTTGTTGACAATGCCCGGGAGCATATGGATAACCCGGAGTTTCAGGAGGATATGCTCCAATCACTTGAGGGAACCGTTGCAAGGATGAGAGGATTGATTGCTCGCCTGAAAAAACTGGAAGAAAAGCTCGAATTGAAACCGGAGCCAGTGGATTTGCTGACTCTGGCCGGAACGGTGGCCAAGCAGTTGGAGAATGGACATGTGACGGTATCAGGGCATGAGGCAGTGGCGCTCGCTGATCCAGAGGAGATGTGCAAGGTGCTGTTGAACCTGTTGCTGAACGCAAGGGAGGCATCTGGTGGGACGGGCGGAGTAACTGTTGATGTGGGGTGCGATAAATCCGCCTGGTTCCGGATCACTGACCATGGTTGCGGTATGTCAGGGGAGTTTCTTCGAACGAGGCTTTTCAAGCCGTTCAGCACAACAAAGGATAAAGTGCTTGGCATCGGGCTCTACCAATGTCGTCAGATCGTAAAGGCCCATGGTGGGCAGATAGATGTTCAGAGCGAGGTAGGGAAAGGATCGACTTTTACGGTCCGCC
>JAQUHM010000179.1 GCA_028683595.1 Geobacteraceae bacterium
AGCCAATAGAGTTCTTGGGGTTCCAACGAGCGAGCTAACTTTTTGCCTTCCGGGTCAGAAAGAATCATCTCGATCCTTTCCTTGGTTCCCGCTGTCCTTAGTTGAGCAACCTTTGCGGAAAGGGTAAGTTCCCCCGCTTTATTTACATGTGGAAAGGGGATAACAGCCGCCCCTTTATTTTTATCACTATCAGGCATCCAGATACATCCTTTCATCATTTATCATGGCTTCTTCTGCACAGTAGCACAAATTGCCGAATTACGCACCGATCAAAAATAAGACAGAAACTCGTTTAGGGCTAAAGCTTAAAAGCAATACATCCGAAACACCGGCTTGTTAAGTGACAATGTCTAAAGTTAAACATCAATTAATGAGGTACAAATACCTCACTGGCGTTACCGATAAATGGTAATTCAGGCGGGTAATAAACTCGGGAGAATCTTTACGGGGAATAGTGACGCTGGAAAAAACAGGAAAATCTCCGTCAGCTCCAGTGAATCTCTGGCGGAACCGAAACAGCATATACATAAAATTGATAATCTGATTACTACGTATCATCAGCTATGATGATTGCCAGTCCCGAATGTCTTTGTAGGGGACCCATAATTTCATAGGGCTACAAACTGAATTCCCGACCAGAATCGCTACGGGAATGACAGGATTTGGAATCAGAGGAAGATTGATTTTATTCAGGACGCAGAATATTTTCCAGGTTAAAAGTCCCAGACAACGTGTCCGCATTTGGATTTTCTTCTTAAGACTTGTTTCACTGCTACAAGAGCAAACCCCGTATCGCTATCTCAATCGATTCCATAAGGTACCCGGGGGCAATTCCAAGGGCAGTAACAGCCAGCATCAGTAAAATCCCCAAGATAGCTATGAGGGGATCAAAAGGAACTGACTTCCTGTCGCCGGCTTTTTCAAAATACATCACCCTGACAATATTCAGATAATAGTAAATGCCAATTGCCGAATTGATAGCCATCAACACTACCAGTGTCAGCAAACCGCGATCCAGAGCTACTTTCATAAGGAGGAGTTTACCGATAAATCCGGCAAAAGGCGGGATACCGGCCAGTGCGAACATGCTGAGGCCCATAATCAAGGCTGCAAGGGGGGATCGTTCATGCAATCCGGCAAAATCGGCGATTACGAGGTTCTCGCCATCAGTCGATACCTGGCAGATGACCAGGAATACCGGCAGGCTCATGACCAGGAATGCTAAAGCATAAAAGACCGAAGCAGAAAAACCGGCAGCCTGAAGGGTGCAAAAGCCGACCGTTACATATCCGGCGTGGGCAATAGCTGAATAGCCGAACATCCGCTTGATATCCTTCTGGACGATGGCGACGAGATTTCCGAGGGACATGGATACTACGGAAATAATACTCAGAAAAAGAACCAGTTCATGGCTGGTAGAATCGGCAGAAAGCAAAAATCGTATGATAACTGCCACCGCTGCCGCTTTGGGAACGCCGGTGATATATGCTGTCGTCTCATTGGCTGCGCCCTGATATACATCCGGCGCCCAGAGGTGCATGGGAAAGGCAGCGAGTTTGAAAAAAAGTCCCAGCAGCGTCAGGGCAATGGCCGCAAGCGCCATCGGTTCTGTCCAGTGAGCGATCAAGGCCGGAGCAATTTCAGAAAAATAGGTTGAGCCGGTCAAGCCGAATAGATAACTCATGCCAAACAGCATAATACCGGTGGCGAGTACTCCAAAAATCACATATTTTGCAGCCGATTCCATCTGAATCCTGAGACCGTCCCGTTCGCGTCTCAAAGGAATCATCAGGTAAATGGCAAAGGAAGATAATTCGAGCGAAATAAGCAGAGAGATCAGTTCGACGCAGCTCACCAGCATTACTAGTCCCAGGCTGGCAATAAGCAGAAAGAGGAAATACTCGGGCCTGATATCGTCACGAATATCCCTGAGACGGCTACCAAACAGAGCTACCGAGGTCAGCCCCAGCAGAATGAATAGTTTGAAAATCTGTGCAAAAAGGTCGATACGATAGGCGTGACAGAATAGATCTCCCCACCACCCAAGAGTTGCGACAGTTACTGTCAGGGCTGCCAATCCGGCAACAGTCGCTGCAGTTGCCGCCAGACGATCACGGCCGGTTCCCAGTGCAATGACAAAAAGCACCAGTATTCCGAAGATCAGCACTAATTCCGGAGCAAACAGTATGAGATTCACGTAGTCGTAACTCCTTATTCAATTCAGCTTACATCTGCCTTCTGCGCGACGACGAGAGATTACGGAGCCATCCCCGCTTGGACTTGCCCCAGCAGGTGGTCAACGCTGGCGTGCAGCACATCGGTAAAGGGTGCGGGTGACAGTCCGATCCAGATTACGAACACGATCAGAAATGCCAGCGTTGCCATTTCCCGGATATTCAGGTCAACCAAGTGCGAGCTGTCCGGGTTATCCGTCCCTCCCCAGATAATCCTCTGGAGCATTCGTAACATGTAAGCAGCGCCCAGTACGACACCAGGAATAGTCAGGGCCGTCAACTTGGGTGAAGTAGAAAAACCTCCCGCCAATATCAGAAATTCCCCAATAAAGCTGTTGGTGCCGGGAAAAGCCAGCGACGAAAGACCGAATACCGTCAGTGCGGTCACATAGACCGGCATTATGTGACCAATCCCGGCAGCAGCGGCAAGTTCACGGGAGTGAGTCCGCTCGTAGATAATTCCCACACAGAGAAACAAGGCACCCGTGGTGATCCCATGGTTGACCATTTGCAGGATGGCACCTTCCACCCCATGGCTGTTGAGCAGAAAGATTCCCAGAGTTACGAAACCCATGTGCGCCACACTGGAGTAGGCAACCAGCTTCTTCATGTCACTTTGTGCCAGGGCGGTAAATCCCCCATAGAGAATCGCTACAACCGATAGCGCCAAAACCCATGGGCCAAACACTTGTACCCCCAGCGGGGTCATGGGAAGTGCGAAGCGCAGGAATCCGTAGGCGCCCATTTTCAGGAGTACGCTGGCAAGGATGACACTCCCGGCCGTGGGTGCCTCCACGTGGGCGGCAGGAAGCCAGGTGTGGAAGGGAAACATCGGTACTTTTACGGCAAAGGCCACAAAAAAGGCCAGAAAAACCCACACCTGCATGGTTGCCGGGTACGGTTGGCCCATGAGCGCCGGGATCGAAAATGTGTGCGGAGAACTGTGAAGGTAGAGGGCAATGACGGCAACAGGCAAAAACACCGAGGCGGTCAGGGTATACAGGAAAAACTTCACTGCGGCATAAACCCGCCGCGGTCCACCCCAGACACCAATCAGTAGAAACATCGGAATCAGCATGGCTTCCCAAAACAAAAAGAACAGAACGAAGTCAAGGGCCAGGAACACC
Source organism: Geobacteraceae bacterium (assembly GCA_028683595.1). Taxonomy (GTDB): domain Bacteria; phylum Desulfobacterota; class Desulfuromonadia; order Geobacterales; family Geobacteraceae; genus RPRC01. The sequence goes on from JAQUHM010000179.1 coordinate 3,362, forward strand.
CCGAGCATGGTGGTTTCCATCAGCAGGATGCAGGCAAAAAACTCCCTGGTGCGATTCTTAATCGACCTCCAGGAACAGAGCACGCACAACGGCATGATCAGTGTGGTCATCAGCACCAGCAGCAGACTGATCCCGTCCACGCCGACGGTATAGTTGATGTTGAGCGAGGGGATCCACAGGGCATTTTCAACAAACTGATACCTGGCTGTTGTGAAATCAAACTTAAAGTACAGCGGTAAAGACAGCACCGTTTCCGCCAGGGTAACAGCCAGCGCCCAGATCTTGCTCCCCTGCCCTCTACCGAACAACGGCAGGAGAAGTACCCCGGCCAGGGGCAGGAAGATCAAAATGCTGAGAATCGGCCAGTTGTCGGTATAGGCAAAAATATCCATGGGCTACCTTGCAAAAGTATTTGCCACGACATAAAGCAGCAATATGAAAACGATGACAGCCAAAGCTAGTAATGCATTGATCTGCACCTGACTGGTCTGGGCATTGCGCAATTTCCCACCCAGGGAGCGTACCGTCAGTGCCAGACCATCGACTGCCCCATCGATTGCCTGCCGATCGAACCAGGCAGAGTTACGGGCAGCGTCCATCATCCAGCGGAGACCGCAACGGCGATACATTTCACCAACAAAAGTGTCCGTTGCCTGTACCGGACCGCGAGCCATCCGCAGTATAGCCCGTCCGCCCATACGGTAGAACCAGTCCAGGTCCAGACTGATTGTTGGTTGCGGCACCAGCTTTTTCAGGAACACGAAGAATCCAACCCCTGTGAAGAGGAGAATCTGAAGCGTTTCCGAGACATGATAGGCCGTATATGGATGATAATTCACCGGATACGGGAGCATGTCATAGAGGTATGGTGTGTAACAGCCGATGCCGATGCAGAGCAGTGCGGTAAACGCCATGGCGGCCCGCATGTTCCAAGGCGGGTCGGCGGCCCTCTCCCAGGTTTCAGGACTGCAGTTGTTCTTGCCAAACCAGATGAAATAGGGAACTTTCAACCCGGTGTGCAGGAATGTCCCGGCAGATGCCACCAGCAGCAGAAAACCGACCCAGAGCTGGTGCTGCTCAAACCCGGCTGCCACAATCATGGATTTACTGACAAATCCGCTGAACAGGGGAAAGGCCGAAATTGACAATCCACCAATCAGTGTAAAAACAAAGGCCCATGGCATCTTCCGGTAGAGGGCGCCCAGTTCGGTGAATTTACTCTTTCCGGTCATGTAGAGCACCGAACCGGTACCCATAAACAGGAGCCCCTTGTAAAGGATATGGGCAAATGCGTGAGCACAAACACCGTTGATCGCCATCTGGCTGCCAAGCCCCACCCCGGCCACCATGTAGCCGACCTGACTGATGATGTGGTAGGCCAGCAGCTTCCTGGCATCATTTTCCAGCACGGCATAGACCACACCATACAGGGCCATGATGACACCCAGCGCCAGCAGGATTTCCATTCCGGCAAAGCCGCGACAGAGAGCATACACCGCGGTCTTGGTGGTGAAAGCACAGAGGAAAATTGAACCGGTAACAGTGGCAGCGCTGTAGGCATCCGGTAACCAGGCATGCAGGGGCGGCACAGCGGCATTAAGGAGGAAGCCTGCCAATATCAGCCAAGTGGAGAGATCCGGATGGGTTATATCCATAGGGCCGAATGACAGGTCGCCACCTGTTGCATGGTAGCGCAGGATCACGCCACCGAGCAGGATTACCCCGCCGGTCACATGCACCAGCAGGTAGCGGAAGCCGGCCCCAACGGAATCGCGACTTCGGCGAAACCAGATCAGGAACACCGAGGAAAAAGCCATCATCTCCCAGAACAGCAAGAGCACCAGGAAATCACCTGCGTAGATAACCCCCAGTGACCCGGCCACATAGACCCAGGCCGCGGCATGCTCCAGCGGATCCTTCACGTGCAGGGCGTACAGGCTCCCCAGAATACACATCAACGTCATGATATAGCCGAACACCTGGCTCAGACGATCGACCCGGCCAAAGGTCAGGTCCCAGTCGATAAAACGGACGACACCATACACTCCCAGGTGAGAAGACACTACCAGGAAAAATGCCAGCGTCGGCACAGCCAGCAACAAGGCGCTCCTCGCCCTCCCCCGCAGCAACGGGATCATAAGTGCGCCGGTCAAAAGGACCAGTGATGGATGGAACCAGATATCAGTCATTGTCATAGTAGTCTTCCGGTTTCATGATCCCAAGGTGTCCGAACCACTTGGAAAGGAAGATGATGGCCAGGCAGGAAAGAAAACCGAACAGGGACCAGAAACCGAAACAATGTTCGATTGCCGTATGGGCCCCCGTCTTGTCCACCAGCAGCCAATCGCCGACCACCAGCAACACCAGTACGAGAACGCACAAGAAAATAAGAGACCTGAGGCGGCTGCGCAGGAAATCAATACAGCGAATGATGATCATGCGAAAACCCCCTTGATGAGCTGAATGAAAAACTCAGGAAAAATACCCGCAGCAAGCGAAAGAAACGCTGTAAATATGAGCGGAATGAGCAGAGCCGGAGATGCTTCTCTGACAGATGGATCAACATCTCCACCGCTTGGAACACTGAAATAGGCGTGGTAGACCACAGGCGCGAAGTAGGCTGCGTTGAGAATAGTACTTACCAGCAGCACTACGACAATACCCACCTGATTGGCATCCAGGGCGCCCGCCAGGAGATACCATTTGGTAATGAATCCGGCCGCGGGCGGAACACCGATCATGCTGAGAGAAGCCACTGCGAAGGCGCCGAAGGTCAGCGGCATGGCCCTCCCCAATCCCTTCATCTCGGAGATGTCTTTCTTGCGGGAGGCGACATAAATAGCCCCGGCGCAGAAAAACAGGGTAATCTTGGCAAAGGCATGGTTCACGATGTGAATAATACCTCCCTCTATTCCTGCAGGGGTAAGAAGCGCCACGCCAAGAATGATATAGGAGAGTTGACTGACGGTAGAGTATGCCAGCCGTGCCTTAAGATTATCTTTGCTCAAGGCCACCAGGGATGCTGCCAGGATAGTAAAAGAAACAAACCAGGCTGTTGGCACCCCCAGGTGCAATGCACTCATGGTATCGACGCCGAACAGGTACAGCATCACCCGGGTAGTGGAAAATACCCCCACCTTGACCACTGCCACCGCATGTAGCAGTGCGCTCACCGGGGTGGGTGCAACCATGGCTCCTGGAAGCCAGTTGTGAAAGGGCATCACGCCGTTCTTCGCAAAACCGAGAATCAGACAGGCGTAGGTGATGGTCACCATCAGGCGACTGGTGTCGCTCGGAAAAATGCCGGTGCGAATATTGTCGCTGAAATCGAGGGTGCCGCACATAACATACGTGAGAATAATGGCAGGAAGTACAAGCCCTTTGGCCGTTCCTGTCAGGTAGACCAGGTATTTCCGTCCCCCCTCGTACCCTTCCCTGTCCTGATGATGGGCCACCAATGGATAGGTGGTGATGCTGACAATCTCGTAGAACAGGTAGAGAGTAAACAGGTTATCGGCAAAGGCGCAGCCGATTGCGCCAAACAGAGCAAGGGCAAAACAGGCGCTGAAACGGGTCTGAGCATGTTCGCCGAGCCCCCGCATGTAGCCGATGGTATAGAGGACCGTTACAATCCAAAGAAATGACGCCACCAGGGCAAATACCATTGAAAATGAATCGGCCCGCAAGGTAAGACTCACCCCTGGCAGCAGGGTGAACAGATGCAGAACAAATCTTTTGCCGGTGAGTACTGCCGGTGCAAGCGATGCAATGGTCCCGAAAGTGAAAGCAGCCGCGGCAAAAGAGCATGCCTCACGGAGGTTGGGTCTGCTGCCGGTAAGCATCACCAGTACCGCTCCAACGAGGGGCGCTGTCACTGCCGCCAGCAGGGTATAGGCATGGATCGCTTCGGTCATGGGATGCATGCGGCTGAGGCTGAAGGTAAGAAGGCTGAAGGCTGAAAGATACCCACAATCTCGGGAAGCTTCGAAGCCAGATACCCTCTGATCTGTTTCATTCTACCTTTCACCCGTAAGCCTGCCTTTCATTTTCTAGAGATGAGTTAACCTTTACCTTCAACCCTCAACCTGCTTTCCCTCACCCTTCCAAATCCTTTAGGTCGCGGGTTTCTATGGAGCGGTAGTTGCGGTAGACAGCGATCATGATACTTAAAACAATTGCCGCTTCTGCCGCAGCGATCCCCATGATAAACAGGGTAAAAGCCTGACCTGCCACCGGATCAGGCGCAACGAAGCG
>JAQUHM010000180.1 GCA_028683595.1 Geobacteraceae bacterium
CCATGGTCGCGAAGATGATGCCGAAGGCGAAAAAGGCTTCCGTCAGGGTACGCATGAAAACCGGTCGTTTCAGGAACAGCAGCCAGGCCAGTGGCAGGTAAAAGAGGCCGAGGCCCAGCGCACTCCAGGCAAGACCGAAGTGGTATGATTCCACGAGCAGTGCCTGCAGGGCAAATGCCACGATCGGTGTGCCGAAGACCAGGGTGCCGTCCAGGTATCCTTTCAGCTCCGGAGGTTGCCTCAGGGCAAAGAGCACTGCGATAAAAGTGTAGATCAGGAAAAACAGAACCAGGAACGGCTCGGTTGTGGCGAAGAATTCCGGGCGGTAGTACTTCCAGCCCCAGGTTGTGGCGATGATAAAGGTGAAGGCGAAACCGATCAGGTTGAGGACTCTCCAGGCCCGGAACCAGGCGATTCCGGCAATGCCGAGATTCAGGAGAGCATAATAGCTGAAAAGCGCTACATGGCTGCCGGTGCCCGTGGACGCGAGTACCGGGGCAAGGAAGCCTCCCGAAGCTCCAAGAACCGCCAGGGATCGGGAGTCCTGAAGAACTGCTAGGATTGCGGAGAGTGCCGCGATGGCGACGAGAACGGAAAAGGCAAATGCCGGGGGAATCAGGGCATAGAGACGCAAGGCGGCAAAGGTTGTCAGGTAGAGGATGCCGATGCCGCCACCCTGGAGGGCGTGGGCATAGGCAGTCCGATGAATGCGCAGCCGCCATCCGAGAGAGATGAGTACAATTCCTGCCAGTGCCGCACCGGAGAGCCTGAGCTCAATGGGCAGCAGGGAGTGTTCTGCGGCATATTTTACCAGGAATGAAACACCGACAAAAAGAATGATGATCCCTGTCTTTACCAGGAGGCTGCCGCCGGTCAGAAAATCCTGTATAGGGGCGAGAAAAGCCTGTAGTAGTGAAGGTTGGCGATGGGGATCTTGTCCTCGGAGGGGAGGGGGTGCCGAAGGGCTCTCTGACCATTCGGGGGTCCATTCGGGGATGGCAGAGTCGTCTGGAGTGAAACGTTCCTCGAATTGGGGTGAGTCTTCTGCACGGAGTTTGTCGGGGAGTGCCTCGCTTACTTCCGCCGGGGTTGGGGCAGGCGTGAAAGACATGCGGGAGCTGCGATCCATTCTTTCCCGGAGTGACCGTACCTCCTGTTCCAGCGCGGAAAGTCTGTTTCGGTAGGAGAGAAGACTCCAGATTGCAAAACCGAAGAGAACTCCGGCCAACGCTCCGTTGAATCCTGCCAGGGCGCCTCCTATGACAGCACCGAGCAGAAGGGCAAAAAATATCATTTCTCACCGCCATTCATTGAAATGGTTACTATGAGTCTTTATGGTTGGCCGAACTCAAGGAATTTCCACAGCCTGCCGGCATTCATCAGCGCTTCAGACAAGGTCTCTCCAACCCCGGTCTCTCAGCTCTTTCTTCAGTGTCTGCATCTCCTGCCGCAGTTTCAGGTACTCACTTGGATTTGGCATCCCTTTGAGTTGATAGCGCAGCAGCATATATTCCCCGTGCAACTCGTTAAGACGTTGCTCGAGTTCGCTGTTACGTTTGCGCAATGCATCGTTTTCTTTGTGTAGTTCACTCATCTCCGCTTTCATCTTTGCGAAGATGTCCATTTCGACAGTTATCATGGGTTTTCACCCCCTAATGCCGCACGGGGCGCAATTTTAACCTTTATCTACACTCTAGTCAAACGGCAAACTTTTGTCAAGATTGCCATATTAGTGATAACTGGTATAATTTCGACATGTTAGAAAAGGAGGGTGCCATGAGGGAGGCTATGTTTTTCGAGAGGTTGGAAGGAAAGAAGGTCCAGTGCGGGCTCTGTCGCTTCCGATGTCTTGTTGCCGACGGCCGACGGGGGCTCTGTGGCGTCCGGGAAAACAGGTCTGGTGTTCTCTATTCCCTGGTCTACGGAAAATCCGTGGCGGAACAGGTGGACCCGATCGAGAAGAAACCGCTTTTTCATTTCCTGCCCGGCAGCCTGTCCTATTCCGTTGCCACCATGGGCTGCAACTTTCGCTGCAAACACTGTCAAAACTACACCATTTCCCAACCTCCCCGCGAAGGGGGGCAGATACTGGGGAGATCGCTGATGCCGGATGAGATTGTTGCCAATGCCCTGGCTGCCGGCTGCCGCTCCATTTCCTATACCTATACCGAGCCGACCATTTTCTTTGAGTATGCCTACGATACTGCCGTACTGGCAGATCGTGAGGGGCTGAAGAATATCTTTGTCACCAATGGCTATATTACGGAAGAAGCCCTGACTTTTATCCGCCCCTATCTCGATGCGGCAAATATTGACCTGAAAGGCTTTACGGATTCCTTCTACCGTGAGGTTGTCGGCGGGGCGGTGCTGGGCGAGGTTCTCGAATCGATCAGGCTGCACAAACGGCTCGGTATCTGGCTGGAAATCACCACCCTGATCATTCCCGGTCTTAATGATTCCGATGATGAATTAACCGCTATTGCCCGTTTTATCGCCGACGAGGTCGGCCCGGATACGCCCTGGCATGTGAGCAGTTTTTACCCAACCTATCGAATGACCGATCGACCATGGACACCTGTTGAAACGGTGCGGAGAGCCCGCCAGATCGGCATTGCCGCCGGGCTCCGCTATGTCTACGAGGGCAACGTGCTGGGAGATGGCGGAGAGAATACCGTCTGTCCCGGCTGCCATGCCCTGCTGATTACTCGAAGAGGCTTCAGTGTGCAGGACGTTGCTATTCGGGCCGGGAAGTGTTCTTCCTGCGGGGTTGATCTCGCCGGCGTCTGGGAGTAGCTGACTTTACAGCTTCTTGTCTGGCTTTCGTCATGATTAGCTTGCGCTGAGGTGGCTGTTCTGCTGTCGACGCGGTTTTTTGTGGCTGACGCCGGAGATGCATTTTTTTATGGTCAGAAAGTGGGCACTTTGCAAATGTTTGCCGGAACTGTGGCGGTTTCCGAAGCTGTTAACATACTTGTCAACAGCTTCTCAACACGGATTGTGGAGAGGCGGTTTCCGTTCATTTCCACACCCGGCTTCAGATCGTCAGCTGGGTGGGAACGTACTAATTTATTCTGATTTTCCCTCTGCTACCGCGATTTTGGCTGGTCAGCAAAGGGGGGCTTGATGGCTTTTTTCATATTCTAGGGCTGAACATCCCTATGTTCCCAGACCAGACCTGCCAGGTTTTAAAAACCTGGCAGGTCTCAAGGAAAAAGGAAAATTCCAGGGTTATCTCGTAAAATACCGGACGCCAAAATAGTATGGCCGATTTCTCTGATGAAATCGGCCATGTATGTTTGCATGTGGATCACAATGCACTGGTGACAGCCACTTGGGTGAATCCGCATTACAAACAGGTCACGCCGGCTGTTGATAGTGGCTTTGTCTTTGCGATTGAACTGAAGTCATGCCCTGAAAAACCGCCTGCGGAAAAATCCCAGCCCAGCCAAACCAGAGCCGAACAGTAGAAGTGTCGGAGGAATCGGGGTCGGGGTAACGTCCGGGTTCAGCAGGAAGGCAAATTTCGTCCCGTCAGCCCTGTGCCCATACCCGACAATCTGTCCCTTTTCGTTGATGTCGGCGGCATACACGAGAACCATGCTTGCATCGGAGAGATAGTCGTTCAGGTCGATGATCTCTCCGTCCTGCCAGAGAACGGCGTGCCAGCTGTCATCGGCGGTTTGGGCTGTGCCGACGATCTGGCCGTTGTTGTTGATGGCCTGCGCCTCCGTGCGACCTCCCCCCAGACCGGCAAGAGTCTCGACAACCTCTCCGTTTTGCCAGACAATTGACCATTCGTTTAACAGCGTTTCATCGAGTACGCCTACCAGCACTTGGCCGAGATCGTTGATGTCGTGGGTGTAGCTGGCCCAGCCGTCGAAGACGCCAAGATGGGTCAGCGTACCGTCGGCATCCCAGAATGCGGCCTCGGTATGATAACCGACGTAACCGTTATCGTATGTTTTTTGAATTGCGATACCTCCGGCCATCTGCCCCAGGTTGTTGAGGCTGTTCACGTATCCCATGTTGAGTGGTCCGGCGTCCAGGATTTGATACGTCGAAGAGTCGCTCCAGAGGATGGGGACCTGGCCCAAAAGATCGGTCTCCGCATAGCCCGCCATCTGTCCGGAATTGTTGATTTCAGAGACACTGCTTTCGGTGTTTATCGAATAGGGGACCGCGGGCTGGATGTCCACCGGCGGGGCACTGGTGGAGAAGATGGCAGCATGGTTCCCCCCGGGACTGGTGCTGATGTAGGAAGAGCCTACGATCACCCCGGCATCGTTGATGCTGCTTGCTGTACTGGTGCCTCCTAGCGTTCCCAGGTCATAGGCGACGCCGTCGCTCCAGAGGGTGCCGTGGCGGTAGTCGTCACCGGTAAAGAATGCGTTTCCCACGATATCGCCATTGTTGTTAATTTCCACGGCATTACTGTCTCCTACGATGTCCCCCAGGACACTCAGGTCGGTGAAGGTCCAGCCCGCCAGTGCGCTGCCGCATGATAGTGCCAGCGTACCCGCCGCCAACAGCATGATGCCCAGTTTCCTCCCAATTCTCCCCATTATTTCTCTTCCTCATTGTTTCTTTTTCGATATTGTCTGACTGTCGCGTTTTCCGTACATTTCAATTCCCCACCCGGCTTCAGAACGTCAATCGGGAGGGATACTATGACGTTATTTTTTGGAATTGCCCTCTGCTACCTCGATTTTGGCTGAGCCGGTTGTAGTACTTTTTTTCAAGGGCTTCTTTTTGCTGCTTCCGGTTTTCAGCGTCTTTTTCGAAGCGGTGGCTTCAACAGCCTTGGTTTTTTGCTTTTCCAGCGCGACCAGATAATTTGCCGTGAAGATGTAGTCATCCTGGTAGTCGCGCTTACCGTCACCGTTCAGATCGAACAGGGGGGCCTTCGCCGTTCCGCGATTTTTCAGATAGAGGGTAAAATCAGCTTTGCTGACTTTACCGGGAGTGATCAGGTCAACACGAACTTTGGGGGAAACGGTGAGCGGAATATCACGCAGAACATCGTTGTCAAGCATCAGAATATTGGAGTTTAATGCCCCCTTGTCTGCTTTTGCTACCACGAGCCACTCGCTTTTTGAAAGTTTCTTGCCATAAACGTAACGGGCAGAGGTGAAGGCAAAACTGGGAGTTTTGCCGCTGGATACCTTGGCAATCGTTACTTGGACTTCGTTTTTTCCATCGGCGAGCAAAATATGCGGCTCTTGTATGAACGGCATGTTGGGTGCCGCGTCAAAGAGTGCCATCAGATTCTTGGCAGTGCGTTCCCCTTTGAAAAGACGAAAACGTTCCAGGACATTCAGAACCGCGCCGGGATCCTCCGCCTTTTCAGTATCAGGTCTCTCTTTGGACTCTGCGTCCTTTTCAGCGCTATTTCCCGCGGTTGAGGCGTCCTCGTCTTTCGCCTCGGGAGTTTTTTCGGACTGTTCAAGCGCCTTGGCTGCTTCAGGAGGCAGATAGGTGACATCACCGCCCATATAACTCTGTCCATTCTTCTCCCGCTCCTCGATCATCGGTATATCATCGAGGTCTGTAGGATCCAGTGGGGGAGTGGGATTGGTATATTCAAACATGGCTGACAAAGATGTTCCGTTGGCGCCGTATATCTGCCCGTTCAGCGATGAAATTGTACCCGCTGAGTTACCTGACGAATAGAAGTCAATCTTGGCAAAAGAACCCGTGCCGTTCATCGGGGTGTCTGCTGTTATCGTAAGGCGTAAAGCTCCGGGAGAATCGCTGTCCATGGCGACCCTGGCTCCGCTAAAGGAGGTAATGGAGACAAGACGGGGGTTCGACAGCGTAGAGGCATCATAGCCGATCGCAACCTGCAGCTTGCTAACATCCTCAAGATTTGCCCCGGTAAGAATGAAAGTGCTATTACCTGCGAAGCTCAAACTAACTTTCGGAATTGCCATGGCTGACAGAGGAAACAGGATCATAAAGAAAAAAAGCATTGTCAGGCGGAGAACGTATCGCTGAATCATAAAACACCTCATCTGATAGAAGTTCCATTTACTATGTATTTTTTAGCTGAAAACTCCGGATGGAAACTAGATAGCGCGGACACTTTGGTGGTGCCGACAACGCGGACATGGCCAGCGACGGGAAGGTTGCAAGAAGGGTGATAAAAAACATGATGTGACGGAAAAAGCATCCAAAACACATGACAAAACCCCTCTTTTCTCGACGAGGCAAAATATTCGGCATGGATTTCCGTTACCCGCGAATCCATGTGGGGCATTTGACAGCTTCCGGGTGAAATGACCCGGAAAGGACGGTGGAATCGGTGCGTTGCATACCGCATCAATCGCAACCCGCTTGGTCCTGAGAAAAAGCCGGGCCGTGCCTACCGCAGGAGATAGAACGACCCGGCTCACTGTCGCAAACTTGTAAGTGATTAATTACTGGCCGGTGTAGCTGATCCTGTAGCTGGAGGTACCGGATGTACCTACGGTATTCTGGGTCCAGCTGATGCCCTGGCCCTGGTTCGACTCATAACACCAGGCGTAGGCGTTAAAATCAGCGGCGGTGGTCAGGCCGCTGATGGTGAAGTCAACCTTGACGGTGCCTTTGTCGGTAAGCGAGCTATTGTAGATATTGCCCAGGTTGAGGTCAATGAAGAGGAGCTGCTCGCCATTGGTGAAATCGGATTGGCCGCCGTAGAGGGGCAGTGTCCATGTATCGATGGTGCCTGGCCCCGGCTTGTAGGCATGAAGCCCGTAGCCGGTCGAAGTGAAATCGGACGGACCATAGGTCACATCAATCACATCGGTATCGTGCGTGGCACTGGCCGGAGTGCTCAAGGGAAAAGCATAGCCGCTGGATTTGACGTTGACCGAAAGATTGGCAGGCAGGTTACCGTTGCCGTCCGGCTTCACCGATACCATGAGGATGATACTGTCGTTGTAGCCTCTGCCGCCGGTGTCAGAGATATAGAAGGTACCGGATGCCGTCCCGTCCGTGGTGTTCATGGTGGTGTTCTGCCCGTACACATTTGCCGTAGTGTTGGTAATATGCATCGAGTTCAGCCCGCCACCATCGGCCTTGATGTAGTAAGAGCCGTTGTAAGTCCCGTCATCCACACCATATACAGCGTCGTCCAAATAGCCATTTATGGCGCCATTCGCCATCCTCACGAAGATGTGGCGATTTGATGGTAGTGTGCCTGCCCAGGCGCTCGTGGCGAACATGACAAGCATTGCTACACCTACAAATAGTAAGGTTTTGCGCATTGATCCCTCCATCAGTTTGATTATGGTTGAGTTTCTAGGTTCACGACACTACATTTTCCCCTTCTCGTTCCGGCCAGGCACCCGCATGGTCAGCAACCTGTCCCTGGGCTAGCCCTGAAAAACCGCCTGCGGAAAAATCCCAGACCGGCCAAACCAGAGCCGAACAGGAACGCTGCCGGTGGGATCGGGGTCGGGGTCGGGGAAACCTCCGGGCTCAGCAGGAAGGCAAAATTCTTCCCGTCAGCCTTGAGCCCATATCCGACAATCTGCCCATTTTCGTTGATGTCGTT
>JAQUHM010000181.1 GCA_028683595.1 Geobacteraceae bacterium
GCTCTTCTGACCGTCTCTGACAACGGCTCGGGAATGGATGCCTCGACGCAGCGACGAATCTTTGAACCATTCTTCACAACCAAGGAAGTGGACAAGGGAACAGGACTTGGCCTGTCCGTCGTCTACGGAATAGTCAAACAGCATGATGGATTTATAAACGTCGACAGCAAACCGGGTCACGGCACCAACTTCAGTATTTACCTTCCTCTCATTGCTGGAGACCTGCCGAAGGAGACCACGCCGCTGCCAAACGCAACGTGTGCCATCGGAAGCGAAATAATTCTCCTGGCAGAAGACGATGAGTTGGTACGGAACATGATGGCAAGTGTTCTGAGGGATAACGGCTACACAGTAATCGAAGCAGTCAATGGCGAAGATGCGGTGCAAAAATCCAGGAGCCATACCGGCTCAATCCAGCTCCTGCTGTTCGATCTTATTATGCCGAGGATGAACGGCAAGGAGGCCTGTGACGAGATCCGAAAGATTCGGCCTGAGGTAAAAGTACTCATTACCAGCGGCTATGCACCCGAGATAGTAGTTCAGAAGGCATCCGTCGATAAAGGCATAAAGTTGCTTTACAAACCGGTTTCACCAAAGATCCTGCTGAACACGATCAGAAGTTTACTGGATTGTGTTGTGTAAACTTTCGCGAGCGGGGAAGTCTCGACAGACATCATCTTAGCAATCCCCGTTGCCTCGGTAAAAATGCTGCTTGCTGGAATGTTTACTTACCAGCCGTCAGTCCAGCATCCCTCCTGATTGACTCACTATCGAGTCCTTCAATCCACGATGGAAGGTTTTCAAATACTGCATGGAAATTATAACCGCCGTCAGTCATTTCCCGAATGGCGGCCTCCTTCGACCAGCCCAGTACAACAACCCGATAGATGGCAGACATGGTACCGGTGCGATCTGCCCCGTGGAGGCAATGGACCAGAACGGGAGTACGCCTGGGGTCCGTAACAATTTTGAGAAAACGGACGATGTCCTGCCTTTCCGGATGCCAGGCTTTCATATAGATATGCTCATACTCCAATCCGGTCCTGCCGATTTCGTTTCGATCCGAATGGAAAGAACGCAGATTCACCACCGTTTTAATTCCCATCTGCTGCAGGTTCTTCATCCCTTGCGCCGTTGGCTGGGCGCTTCGGTACAGAGTGTCGCTGACCTTATGCAGGTTGGGCACGCCGTCAAGCTTTACCGGTTGAGCCCACGACGCAGGACGATCAGCTACCGGCTCAGATGCTTCGGCCACAGTGGCAAAGACAAAGCACGCAGAAAGAACAACCAGGGTGCGTATTATCAAAGACATAAAACTCCTAGTAATGCAGGCAGGCCACCGTTGTTGCACTCGCACATTCGTTTTGTCATGCCTGACCAACTCTATCGGATACCTTTTCAGCAGGTTTCAAGCTGGATCCTCGTTCAGAATAACCACTGGAATGACATTTCGCGAGAGTACCTTACCTGACCGCGTGAGCTGTATTGCCTGAGGACAGTAGTTGTAGGTCCAAGTGCATAGCCCTTCTAAGCCCCAAGAATAGCGGCGTACATCTCCGACAGATCCTGCAAGGCACGCTCACCGTTTCCCTTGAAAGATGAGCCGTGCATGATGGCAAGCAGCTTCGGTTTCAGTCCGGCCAGTTTCTGGAGGGTATTTTGTGTCAAACTCGTATAGAGCATGAGATGCCGTAAAGGCCCGGCCTCATAAGCAAGAAGGGCCTGCCGGGCCGACTCGAGTAAATCCTTTTTCGTCATCGGATCAACATCACCGTTCTGAAGAAAGAGATCAGAACAGAAAAGAGCCGATGAGGTCTCTTCCAGAAGAAAACTTGCATCCCAGGCATGGGGAACCTGGGGCGTCTCTAGGAACCTGAAGCGGCATCTGCCAGTGGTAAAAACCTCGTTGTCCGCCAGCACCCTGCCCTGTCGGTGCGCGAAATCATTAATATTGACGGTCGCACCGATTGTTCCGCAGATGGATTCGGCATGTGGCGCCAGGGACAGCCATTCGTTCAGCGAGCCGCACTCATCTGCCTCGAAATGGCTGAAGCCTATCCAGCGGATACGTGAGGGTTCCACGACTTTTGCCACAGCATCGCGAACCAGGGGAAACAGCTTCCGCATTCCGGTATGGTAGAGAAGGACTTCATCGTCGATGACGAGAAACTGATTGAATTGGAGATCATACCCGGAGAAGTACGTTGATATCCGGTACAGGTTGGGAGCAATTTCGTCAATCCTGGTTTTCATGGCAGGTCTCCTCCGATATTTGAAACAGATTAGTGAAACCTATCGAAAGTAAACCACAAAAAGAGGAAAGTGCAAAGAAGCGAGCCCGGCAACATACCATTGCCATCACTGGCGCAGGCAGGACCAACTATTGCCGATTTGTCACAGTCTGCTATGCTTTCTGCAGCAATTACCCCTACATCGACCTCTGCCGTATGCGCAGGAACGGGGCTTGCAAATTGAACTGTGATCAGCTGGTTACTTACGCCGGAACTTTACTTCAAATGGAGATGTCCATGGAAAACCACCTGCAACTATGTTACCCGGTCCGGACGCTCGATGGCAAAGAACTGCTTCCCGCCGGAGCATACCTGACCCAGAATACCATGAAGGAACTGGTCCGACTGTCTGGTATGGAAACATTCCCCGTCAAAAAACTCCTGGAATACGATACGGTGGCAGAAGATCTCCACAGCATCTGCAACGAGCCCCCCTACTGCCGGATATTTTCCGATTCGGTACGCAGAAAAGAGATCTTCAAAACCATGAATCAGGTGGAATTCGTGCAGCCCCTGTTGGATATTTATGGATATTTCAAGACCTGTGACCACTACACCTACCGCCACATCCTGACTGTTTCCGCACTGACGTTGCTGCTGGCCCAGGAACTTATCGACAACCGCGAAGAACTGGCCTTGGCGGTGGCAGCAGCACCTAACCATGATTTCGGAAAAGCCTGCGTGCCCCTGGCGGTCTGCAAAAAAACAACGCCGCTGAACAGGCAGGATCAAGCACTATTGAGTCATCATACAACCGCAGGTTATGTTCTTCTCAGCTATTACCTGAAAAATCCGAATCACCCTGCAGCAATAACTGCGCGGGATCACCATGAACGGTGCGACAGCAGTGGATATCCGCGCCGGATCGCTCTCCGGAACAGGGTGGTTGAAATCGTGGCGGTCGGTGATGTTTTTGACGCCCTCATCTCCAGTCGTCCCTACCGACCCCAGTCGTACGACCTTCGAACCGCCTTGGAAGAACTAAGCCTCCAGGCAAAAAGCGGAACAATCAGCGAAGACGTGGTAAACGCTTTGATCAGCTGCAACCGGGAGAACCACCCGTGCCGAACTGAATGCAGATTCTCGCATGAACTGCGCGGCACCCCGCCCCCCGGCAATCACTACCAAGGGATCACTCCCTGCTGCTTTGTCCCTGAACCGGGACAGGAGGAAGGTCCGGTGGATTCAGGCTCAACTGCGTAAGGTTAATCAAAGGCCCACTCCCCAGCACCCCATGAACGCAAAGCAACATTCAGCAATAACTCCTGCTGACTTCATTTCCGGCAGCACTCTTGATTATTTACGGTTTAACAGAGAATCAGGCATTTTCGCCTGTTACTTCGTTATCGCAAACTGTTTTCGCCACAGCTTTTTCCGGAATAATCTCTCCTAGATACTTGGGAAGCTCAATCCCAGCCATAGCAGCCACTTCGTGCAGTGGTGGCAGGCTTTTGATCAGTCCTGAAAGAAAGTTAGAAGTTGCCGTACCGTCTTTACCGCCTCCGGCGGAATCCCAGACCGTAACCTTATCAATCTTGATGTTTTTGATAGCCTCAACCTGCAATTGGACAATCTGTTCAATTTTTTCAGTCATGAGCAAGGTCGCTGCTGACTTGGCATCGCCATTGCAGCCTTGTACCAGACTGAGATAGCCAGCCGCCTTGCTTTCCAGTACCAGTCGTACGCCTTCGGCCTCTGCCTGGTATTTGAGGAGGATTCCGTCGGCCTGGCCCCTTGCCTCACGGCGGGTCTTCTCGGCTTCGGCTTCAGCAGCAATCTCGATTTTTTTCTTTTCAACTTCCTGGCGCACCACCTCTTCTGCAGTGAGCCTTTCCATTTCAGCCTTGTATTGTGCTTTTTGAATTTCGACCTCGGCCTCACGTCGAGCAACCTCTCCAAGTTGCTGGGCAGCTGCCTGTTTCACAACCAACTCGGCAACAGCATTAGCGATATCGGCCTTGGCGCGGTTTTCACCATCCACTGCAAGGGCTTCCTGTTGCTGAACTATGATACGGCGATCAGCCTCGGCCATTTTCTGACCCTTTGCCGACTCAGCCATATTCTCAGCGACCTTGATCTCTTTTTCTTTGTTGGCAGCCGCCTCGCCGATTGTGGCTTCTGATTCCTGCTGCTGGACAAAGATTCGCTGATCTGCCTCGGCCTTTTTCTTGCCTTTTTCTGACTCGGCCACGTTCTCCGCCACGCGGATTACTTTCACCTTGGTTGCTTCAGCCTCACCAATGGCACCCAGTTTTTCCTGTTCCGCAACATCGACCTTGGCCTGGTTGATCGCTTCCGAGGCTGCCTTCTTGCCGATGGAATCGATATAGCCCGACTCATCGGTAATATCGGTAATGTTCACGTTGATCAGGAACAGGCCGATTTTATTCAGCTCCGGCGAAACATTCCGGCGAATCGATTCGAGGAAACTCTCGCGGTCCTGATTAATCTGCTCAATGGTCAGCGAAGCAACGGTGAGGCGCAACTGCCCAAAAATGATTTCTTTTGCCATCTCCTCAATCTGAGTCTGCGTGAGGTGGAGCAAACGCTCGGCAGCAGAGGTCATTACCTCGGGATCAGTGCTGATACCGACCGTAAAAGTTGAGGGAACGTTAATACGGATATTCTGTAATGACAGCGCTTTCTGCAGAGGAATGCTGATAGTCATCGGTGTAAGGCTGATGTAAGCATAATCCTGGATCAGCGGCAAGATAAAGGCACCGCCACCGTGGATACAATTGGCGGATTGTCCGGCGCCAACCTTTCCGAAGACCACCAGTATCTTATCCGATGGACAGCGTTTATAGCGGGAGGCAAGAAAGATGATGGTCGAGAAGACCAGAATAAGTAATGCGGCAATGGGCAAAATCCAAAAATCAAACTTGATTGCATTGAGTACATCAAACATGACTTCTCCTTTTTTATTTCATTTTTTCAACAACAAGAACAGAAGCTCTCACCTGGACTACCCGTACCGGAGTTCCGGTAGGCACTTCGGCACCGTTTATTTCAATTGCGTCAAATTCGCGAAGGTGATTTTTGAAGTTGAGACTAACCCGCCCAGTGCCCCTCTCCGGGATGGTAAGATACACCGTTCCGCTACAGCCAACCGCATCAGCAGTGTGGAGGGTCCCGCTTGATTGTAAGCGGGCTGCTCCCTGAAAAATCTTCCCAATGACCCACACCGAAGCCAGTCCGGCAACAACTGCCCCGACAGTAGAAATGACCACTCCCATCTGGCTCTGTCGGTAGAGGGCAAGTCCGACCAGACCGAACATCATGAAAAATGCCGACAGCCCTTGGAGAGAGAGCGCTCGAAATCCCACATCAGAATCTGCATGGCCCGCATCAATTCCGATATCACCATCAACGCCGACATCCGTGTCGGCATCACTACCGATAAATTGCAGAACGAGTTTTATCAGAACAAACAATCCGCCGATAATGGCGCATGCCACGAAGAACATCTCCAGCCCGTTGAAATCCGAAAAAACCGTTGTCACTCAAACCTCCCTTTCTACCATTTCAAGACACAACTTCGACTCCTGAGTTTCAAAGATGCTGTACTTGCAATACGTTACTGCAGAATATATCCGATGAGCAGATTTTTTTGAGGATGCTTTTTAAGCCATGAAGCAAAACTTTTCAGCCGGTCATACTCATCTTCACCAATGGCTTCAGCCACTGATTTTTCATAGCTGAGCTCTACTTCTTTTTTATGGTTATCCTTTTGCCAGGCGGCGGTAAAAATGAGATGGATCTCGTCATGCAGGTTACGGCTTTTTAGAGTTTCCCACTCGCTCTTATCAAACCATATCCCGCCACAAACCGAACACCTGTCCAGGTAGAAGGGTATCTCGTGGCCGACCTTGTTACGCAACATCACGTGGCCACACTCAATACATATCTTTGCTTGCCTTGAATCTAACAAAGGAACATCAGCAGCAAAGTCAGCTGGGTTCTCCGGCAAGATGCCTCCATGGGCTTTCAGCCATTTCCAGTATTGGAACCCTTTTACCCAGATGCCTTCACAAGAGCTGCATTTGAAGCCGCAGAGATTCTCCTCCAACTCGACAAGAGAAATACCATGAGTCCCACAGGACGGACAATCCATACGCGCATTCTCCTTGTGTTCAATGCAGGAATAGTAACATCAGAGGTTTTACAAATATCAAATTCATAATCCAATAACAATTAATTTATCTCAATCACCAACAAAACAAGCCATCTGATATTTTGACACCGTTACAATTGCGCTAAAATCGGGGACCGATCAAATCTCTCCTTGCAGAAACTGCTGTCGAAGGCCCTCTTCAAACTTCTCGATGGCATAACGGAGCATGGTTCGCGGCATGACTTTGTAATGAGTTTTGAGAAAAGCCATTTCAGCGAAACGGTCTCGCTTGCCGACTTCGCGCAGCATCCAGCCGACCGCCTTGTGGATCAGATCATCCTGATCACGGAGCAGCAGTTCGGCAAGGAACAAAGTCTCGTCAAATTCTCCACTCTTTATATAGTGAAAGGTCGCGATGATGGCAATTCTTCGCTCCCATAGAAGGCTGGATACTGCCAGCTTATGGAGAGGCGACCTGTTGCGATAGCGAAGATGGGCTCCAACGATATGCTCCGCCGAGACATCCACCAGATCCCAACTGTTGATGCAGTGGGTATTCTGGAGGTAAAGCCCGTAAATATGTTCCTGAAGAACGGCATCACCCTGTTGGTAGGCACTGATGAGAAGTAGAAGTGCTAGGAATCGTGCCTCGTGAATGGGCGACTGGAGCAGTTGGATGGTCTCCGGAAGAGAGAGCGCCATGTACTGATTGGCCAGCTTTCGTATCTCGGGGACGCGGAGCCCGACAAACAGGTCTCCTTCACCGTATTCGCCCTTGCCCGTTTTGAAAAATCTCTGCAGAACACATGCTTTTTCAGGGTCGCCGAGCGCCTGCAGCCTGCTGCAAATATTGGAAGCGAGCAAAAGGGAGTCCTCCTTGAACCAGGTATCCTCAGGGTCTGATTTCAATGGGCGTTCCATCAGGGACGACACGCCAGAGTTCTTCTATTTCTTCGTTTGTTACCGCTATGCAGCCGCCTGTCCAGTCAGAGTACTGATGTAGCTCCCCAAGCCAGCCGCAACCATTCCTGAGGCCATGAATCATGATGTCACTACCGGGAGAAATCCCTTTACTTCCCGCTCGTTCCAGGTCATTCCGATCAGGGTAAGAGATATGAAGAGCCCGGTGAA
>JAQUHM010000182.1 GCA_028683595.1 Geobacteraceae bacterium
CTTCATCTCCATGACCGAGGCAATTGTCATCGCCATCCAGCTGGTCTCGTTCGTGGTAATCATTATTATCATGGCGGTGGTGGCCAACACCATGGCCATGACGGCGCGGGAGAGGATCGGCGAGTACGCGGTTTTCAAGACCCTCGGCTTTCGCGGCTACCACATTGCCGGCCTGATCTTTGGCGAATCGCTGATCATCACCATGACCGGCTGCATCCTGGGCATTGTCCTCACCTTTCCCGCTGCGAAAGCCTTCGGCAGCACCCTGTCCAATTACTTCCCGATCTTCAATGTGGCAACCTCGACGATCTGTCTGGATGTGGCAGCCGCGTTGCTGGTGGGGATCGTTGCGGCAATCTTTCCGACCTGGCGTGCGGTTACCATTCGCATTGCCGATGGTTTGAGGAGGATCGGGTGAAGTCTGAGCCAAACCAGACCTGCCAGGTTTTCAAAACCTGGCAGGTCTCGAACTACCGACAGATCTGAACTGAGCACCAGAATTACCCGACAGTGATTTATCAAATTGCATGACCAGCAGTGTGACGAAAAACAGGTCAGTCAACTCATAGAAGGTGACTTTAACTAGTTTTCATCCGGAGACGCCCAAATTCCTCCCCCTCCCTTGATGGGAGGGGGTTGGGGGGAGGGTGGCAAAATCAGCGAGTTGACTGGTTTCCCCTCTCCCCACCCCTCTCCCACCAGGGGAGAGGGAGAAAAAAGTCAGAAACTAACTAGCAGGTCTGAACTGACTGACGGACTAACGAATCCAGGAACCAACCATGGCGATCCCTTTTTCCTACAGCTTCCGCAATCTCTGGACCCGGCGCCTGACGACCGTGCTGACGGCATCGGGCATGGCCCTGGTGGTGTTCGTTTTTGCCTCGATCCTGATGCTCTCCGAGGGGCTGAGAAAGACCCTGGTGGATACCGGTTCGCCGGATAATGTCGTGGTGATCCGCAAGGGTTCCGCTTCGGAGGTGCAGAGCGGCATCGAGCGCCAGCAGGCCTCCATTGTAGAGACGGAGCCGGAGGTTGCCTTCGGTGCCCGGGGCCGCCGGCTCCTGGCCAAGGAGCTGCTGGTGCTGATCAATCTCCCGAAGCGGGGAACGGACAAGACCTCCCAGGTGGTCATCCGCGGCATCCAGCCGGAATCGCTGCTGTTGCGTCCCCAGGTAAAGCTGGTGCAGGGGCGGATGTCCAAGGCCGGGTCTTCGGAGATCATGGCCGGGACCAGCATTGCCCGGCGTTTTCGCGGCGGCGGGGTAGGGGAGCACCTGCGTTTCGGCATGCGCGACTGGACGGTGGTGGGGATTTTCGATGCGGGCAACAGTGCCTTCAGCTCGGAGATCTGGGGCGATGGCGATCAGCTCATGCAGGCCTTCCGGCGGCCGGTCTATTCCTCGGTGATCTTCAAGCTGGCCGATTCGTCCGCCTTTGATGCGGTGAAAAAGCGGATCGAGGGCGATCCCCGCTTGACCCTTGAGGCGCGGCGGGAGACCAAGTACTATGCCGACCAGTCGGAGATGATGGCCAAATTCCTCCGCATCCTGGGGATGTCGCTGACGGTGATCTTTTCCCTGGGGGCCATTATTGGTGCCATGATCACCATGTATTCTGCCGTCTCCAATCGGACGGGTGAGATCGGGACCCTGCGGGCGCTCGGTTTTCAGCGGGGGAGTATCCTCGCGGCCTTCCTCATGGAGTCCCTGCTGCTCGGCCTGGTCGGCGGCTGCATCGGGCTTTTCTTTGCTTCATTTCTGCAACTCTTCACCATTTCCACACTCAATTTCCAGACCTTTTCGGAGCTGGCCTTCAGTTTTACTCTTACCTTTGAAATCTTCTACAAGTCCCTGCTCTTTTCTCTCATTATGGGTTTTGTCGGCGGGGTGCTGCCGGCGTTTCGGGCTGCTCGGAAGAATATTGTTGAGGCTTTGCGGGTGACTTGAGCGGTGGTGTGATTCCGCAGGTTTGGTTTCACTTATTTCTGATGGGGACTATTATTCTGTTAGACAAAGATGGGTGACAATTACTGAACTTTAGACCATAACATCCCAGTTTTATTTATCTTTGACAAAATCCAGAGTTTTTTTTACTGAATTTTCTAATGTTGAGCTAATACGATGTTCAGGATTTTTTTTCCTGTACCTCTTGGCAATTATTATTGCCTCAATAACATCATTATTGTGTATTTGAGGTGGATTGTCGACATAAAGTGTTAATGTCCCAAGATCAACATCTACTAAGGCTTCAAGCCGTTTTTGCGCTTTATCATAGTTGCCATTTTTTAATAACTCCAACAAACCAACCCTTCCTTTTATTTCTGTTGCCGAAGTATCATATAATGTATTGGTGATATATTTATCATAGCGGTCGGTTGCCTTCATATAACCAAAACCAGCACCGACAATAAAAACACAAATAGCAGCGGCAACTAAGGCAAATATCTTAAAATGACTTTTCATGTTTAATAGCCTCTTCGTTTCAATTCCTTAAGAGCTTTCATGGGGTGCTGTTGTGCCCAACCTACATCAATATTGTCATCCTTATCATCATAGGCCATTTTAATGTTATATCTTCTTACGGCTTCCACAATAGCAGATGTAGGTCCATTAGGATCAAGGGCAGCCGTACCTACAGCAACTACACCTGTTGGATCAGGCGCGGCTGCCCATGTTGAGCCTAAGACACCATCCAACATTGAACACCACTTCGGATGTTTTTGCCTCCATTCATCGCCACATCCTAACCCCATGCTATTCTCCTTTAACAATATATTTTTTTACGTGCTTAATATTCAGAAAAAAGCGCTACAATAACAGTTACCTTGGCACTGCCCAAGAGTCTTCGGCTTCAATGCCATCTGCTTCCCATGTCCATCGAATTGCCTTGTAAGTGAAAGCTATTTCCTCCATGTGACAAGAAGGTTCGTTAGCTTCTAATAAAGTTATTGGCATGTAAGGCTGGATGGCAACAACAATGGCGTCTTCCAGTTTATGGGTGAAATAGTGCTCTTCTGTTCCTTTCTTAGTAATTCGATACCATTTTAGGACGACGCTTTTGAGCTGTTCACCAGTGCAAAGTGCCTGATAGAGTTTCGGCGAACTCCTGTCGAACTCCTTCAATACGCACAAGGGCCTATGGATTCTCTTACCAGTGGCAAGTCCGTCTGTCGGGCTATGGGGGATACTGATATTGTGTGCCATTGAATAAGCCAGTATTGTTCCTTCCCGCCCCACCATATCGCATGAACCTTCAATCTTTCCTTGTTTTTCCCCTTCCAGGCTGAGGTGACACGGTATTGGCATGAGTCGTTCTCCTGTGCAAGTTCTATTGGAATAAATGTAGCGGACAGCAACCGGTGTATTATTGAGCATTAACCATATCATTAAGGACAAGAATAAATCAACATATATTAGTTGTTACTTATTAATATTTTTCGCACAAATCTGTGCATGGAAGTAGGCATGGGTAAGTCACCCATGCAGTGATAGAGATTCAGGAGGTAAAATCCTAAAATAAATCTGTCCCCTTTTCCTCCAGACCTTTTCGGAGCTGGCCTTCAGTTTTACTCTTACCTTTGAAATCTTCTACAAGTCCCTTCTTTTTTCTCTCATTATGGGTTTTGTTGGTGGGGTGCTGCCGGCGTTTCGGGCTGCCCGGAAGAATATTGTTGAGGCGTTGCGGGTGACTTGAACGGTGGTGCTGTTCCGCACGTTTGGGTTCTTTTTTCTGATCCGGATAATTATTCTGTTAGACAATGATGAGCGGCGATTATATAGTGCTGATTTATTGGAAGATGTTTTTGGAAAATAAGGAAGTGCTCCTATTTATTCGCAGAGGTTCAATGGCTAAAGGCGATTTTAGATACAACGTCCCCAAAATTCGTTCAGTAAGCCGAGCGTAATAGCGGTCATTAAAAAATAGAGGCACTTCCCTATTTAATATGAATCAGAGTTTTATGGATATATTCCTTATGCCAAAGAAAAATATTTTAATCGTAGATGATGAGTCTGATATCTCGTTTGTACTAAAACTTCAATTGGAAGATGCTGGGTACTCCACGACTTGCGCAAATAACGGGATTGCAGCTTTAGAAATCCTGAAAAAAGAACATTTCAGCCTTACACTTCTTGATTTAAAAATGCCTGGCATGGATGGGTTGCAGGTTCTTAATCAACTTAAATCCTCTGAGCTCAATATGCCGATTATTATTATGACGGCTCATGGTAGTGAGGATATCGCAGTTGAGTGCATGAAAAGCGGAGCATCTGACTATTTATCGAAACCGTTTTCGAAGGACGAGATGCTTAAAAAGATTGTTCTTGCATTAAAACAAAAGACAAAATCAGCACTTTTATGTACTCACAAGGCCAAGGCATTGTCGAAAGAACCGGTGGTGCTTATTGTTGAAGATGAAGCAGATGTGGCTCTAATACTGAAGTTCTGTCTCGAAGATGCTGGGTATCGGACAGAAAGAGCTAAAGACGGAATCAAGGCTATTGATGCAATTGGCAAGGTGAAGTTTGATCTCGTTCTACTTGACATTAAGATGCCACGGATGGATGGGCTGCAAGTCCTTAAGAGGATCGGCAACTCTTTAAGAGATGTGCCTGTAATAATGATGACTGCCCATGGAAATGAAGATATCGTTGTTGAATGCATGAAAATTGGGGCTAGAGATTATATATCAAAACCTTTTTCATCAGACTCTCTTATTGGAAAAATCAATTATTTATTTGAAGCACAAGTTGAAAATGTTGAAGATAATCCTGAGTATATAGCTGTTGGTGTTTTCGAGGGGGAAATAAGATTATTATCCTTGAGGCCTGATGGAACATATAATTTTATTGACCCAATAAAAAAGTTGCATGACATACTATATGTTGTGGATCCAGAAACATTAGAAATGGAAAAAGCTATTGAAGAACTAGAAGATCTAATGAACAGTTGCAATGCTAAGGAATCTGATTATCAGAAGTTTTTTGAAAGATATCCTGATGCAATTCTTAGCTCTGATTATAAAAAGGCACATCCACAAGTAGTCCTTGCAAAAGAAGATGGCACTTCTCTTATTCCAGATTTTGTGTTGGAGCCTGTGCATGACAACAAGTTATGCGATATTTTAGATATAAAGTTACCAACAGTACCTATTCAAGTAGGTAAGGATAACCGCAAGCGCCATTCTAGTGCAGTCTTTGAAGCTTGTGCACAACTTCGAGAGTATAATACTTATTTCGACGAAGAAATTAACAGAAATAGAGTGTTTACAAACTACGGTCTGACAGGGTACAAGCCGAGAATGTTTGTTATAATCGGTCGAAGAAGTAAGCTAGATCCGTTGGAAACACGAAGAATTGAGCTGGATACACCGCAACTACACTTAAGCACCTACGATGAAATTATCGATAGAATGAAATACAGAGTACAAAAAATGAAAATAGGAATTGGGGGCAGAGTTTGAGAAAAAAAGAGTGGAGAAAAGGGAGGAAAGGGGACATTCATGATAAGTAATGTCAAGGGGAAAACGAAGATTTCCAGTTACTTCCGGAATACTGGCTCCCGGTGGCATTCAAGCACACTGATATCGGTTAATCCTTTTAATCTGGTCACGTGGTCTACAGAGTACTGCGACCTGACATCCATTTGCTGCATAGCGAGCGTAGTCGCGGCAGTAGATTAAGTTTGAAAAATAGGGACACTTCCCTATTTTATTGTTGACATATAATTAATGGTAGCTTAAGTAAAAAATAGGGACACTTCCCTATTTTATTATTGACATGTAATTAGTACATGCTTATATAAATCGCATGCCAAGGATCGCACGTTCAGTAGCTGTCGACTATCCCCACCATATCACGCAAAGAGGCAATAATATGACAACGGTGTTTTTCGATGACGAGTGAAAATAGGGACACTTCCCTGTTTTCCTAATATTAAATGGGGGAGTGTCCCTATTTTTCATTTTTTCCTATTTTTTCCTATTTTTTCCATCTTACATTGGAAAGTTACCCAAATATGCAACCGACTGTCCGATTAAATAGCGTAATTATATAGGAGGATTTCAATGTTAAAAGTACTTGGTATTATCGCTGCAGTTGCTGTCGTATTTGGAATAGGAGCATTTATTTTCTCTGACAAAGGTGACCCTAAGGAAAGAGCTTCTGAAGCCGCAGGGGCAGCAGTAGCGGGTGGGTTTATGGCAGGTGGTTGTTTATTGCAATGTGTGATGGCCGCGTTGCCAATAATTATTGGGTTCTTGATTATTAAATGGATATTCTTTTAGTAAGCAAAAGGGGACGCCCTTAACATATTACCATTTAAGGAAAAGGGATGTCCCAACTCTCGTGTCGAAGCGGTCGCGGCAAAAAACTGCCGTGCCGGTCACACTCATAGCCGTTATACGAAATTATGAAACGAATAAAACTTCCATTATAAGAAAATCGGAGATTGCATATGGTAACACGAGAAGGAGACAAAGAAGTGCTCGCCGCAATGGCATCACACGGCGCAGATTTAAGTAAACCTGCCCATACCATTCATTACCTCTATTTCAAGTCGATTGAAAAAGCGCATTCTGCCGCTGAAGAACTTCGCAGTGCTGGCTACCAAAATCTTCGAGTACATCGTGCTCCCACAGCATCTATATGGAAGCTACTATTTGGCCCAAAGGAATTCTCGTGCATCGCGGAGGCACATGCAGTCCCAAGCGAGACCGCCGTGTTTGAAACAACCGACAGCATGAACGAACTTGCAGCAAAATATGAGGGTGACTACGATGGATGGGAAGCTAGCATTGAGAAATAATGAGTAGATAAACTACTTATAACAGAAAAATAGGGACACTTCCCTATTTTATTGTTGACATATAATTAGTCGTCCCTGAAAAAGTCCCAAATCGGGCTCAGGCTGGTTGATAAAGCCGACTGAACCTTCCGAACAGGGAAACCCAGTCGATTGAATCGCCCTTGAACCGCTCTTTGAAAAGGTACAAAAGGATAGCTCTCAGGAGCTTCCTCAGGTTGAAACCGCACCCGGCCAGGATGGCATTGATTTTGTCGCCGTCTTCTCCCTTGAGATAGTTGCGATCCATCCGGTGGTCTGCTTTTGTGTGGCCGATGATTGGTTCGATGGCGCTTCGTCTCTTGAACCAAGCCCAATCTTTCGGTTTCATGCTGTTCTTGCGCTTGTTGGCCAAATGAACTGCAGTTTTGGCGATAACCGTGGGTTCTCCCCGATAGCCTTTGTCACAGTAAGCATGCTCGGGATAAATAGGGACACTTCCCTGTTTTCCCGGAAGGTCGGGGGACGCTCTTGTCTATTTAGCTATTGGCAAATTTACAAAGAAAAGGGAAAATAGGGACACTTCCCTATTTTGTTGTTGACATATACTTAGTCGTCCCTGAAAAAGCATAACAAGTTGAATTAATTGATGTATTTTGTAAATACTGTGTGATAAAATTACCGGGAATTGAATCAATACTCTCAAAACCCGGTGATTTTATGAAACCAAAATCAG
>JAQUHM010000183.1 GCA_028683595.1 Geobacteraceae bacterium
CCCAAGGGTCTCGCCACCCTCTGTCTGCACCACAAGTCCAATCAGATCACACCAGTAGTATTCTCCTTCAGGAAGTTGAGGAAATTGGTCACGCCGTATGAAAACTTCCCGACCAACCAGTGAAAGTACCTGGTTGATGTTGTCAAAACCCTTCAATGTGACGAGAACCTGTTTTTTGTGCTCGACAGCACGTACCAACTCGTAAGAATCGTACGGCCCTCCCGGAGCGCGCAAAAGAACCGTGCGCAAGGAGGTGATGCTTGCAGAATCGCCGGAATACGGAATTATACTCAATTGTCCCCTGATACCGTGGGGACCCATAACCTTGCCGATAGGAATCAGCTCATGTACTTCAGGCATTATTCAACAATCTTGAGAATCGCCTTCTTGTTGCTTTTCGTCGAAACCGCGTTGAGGAGCGTACGAATTGCCTTCGCGGTCCGCCCCTCCTTGCCAATAATCCGGCCCATGTCTTCTTTGGCAACCGTCAACTTGATAACGGTTGTATCATTCTCCATTTCTTCGGTTGCATTCACCATACTTGGATCGTCGACAAGAGCCTTGGCAATGATTTCTACGAGTTCTTTCATGATGGCATCCTCTGTGCTAGTGGAGTATCCGGCGAACCGGAAAAACGGAACATCATGCTGCCTTGTTTACGAATTTCTGCCAAATACCAGCCTTCTTCAATATCTGCTTGACGGTATCAGTTGCCTGAGCACCTTTGGCCAGCCACTCAAGGGTCTTGCCTTCTTCGAATTTGAATGCGGCAGGATCCTGGTTCGGGTCATAACTGCCAACCCTCTCGATGAATCTTCCATCCCTTTTGTACCGCTCATCAGCGACAACTACCTGATAGTACGGTTTCTTTTTTACGCCAGCGCGGGCGAGTCTGATCTTTACAGCCATTTGTATCCTCCTGTTATTAAGCTTCTTATGTTATTTTCGTAAACGCATGTGAAAAAAGGAAGACGTCTTAAAAAGGAGTGATTCCTTTTCTCAGTCCGCCCATACCCTTCATAAGCCCTTTCGGACCCATTTTCTGCATATGCTTGACAAGCTTGAGTGCCTCTGCAAAGCGCTTCAAGAGCTGGTTTACTTCCTGCACCGTCGTGCCGCTCCCCTTGGATATTCTCAACCGTCGACTGCCATTTATTATCGAAGGGTTCGCACGCTCATCGCGAGTCATGGAATCGATAATTGCCTCGATCCGCTTCAACTCTTTCTCGCTTGGCCCGGCTCCCTGCATTTGCTTCATCATCTTTCCCATACCCGGTATGAGACCCATGATGGACTCGAGGGAACCCATCTGCTTCATCTGCTGCAACTGATTTTTGAAATCTTCCAGGTCATACTGATTTTTCTTCAGCTTCTGCTGAAGCTTCAGAGATTCACCCTGATCGAAGGTAGCCTGGGCCTTTTCGATAAGAGTCAGGACATCTCCCATACCAAGAATACGAGAGACAAGCCGGTCGGCATGAAAAACCTCGAGTGCATCAAGCTTTTCGCCAAGGCCGACAAATTTCACCGGCTTGCCGGTAACCGCTTTTATGGAAAGGGCAGCACCACCCTTAGCATCTCCATCGAGCTTGGTAAGAATGACCCCTGTAAGATCAAGGCTTGCATCAAAGCCGCTTGCAACATTTACCGCTTCCTGACCGGTCATTGCGTCAGCCACAAGCAGGATTTCTACAGGATCAACAACATCCTTTATCCGCACAAGCTCCTGCATCAGTACTTCATCAATCTGAAGACGGCCGGCAGTATCGAAGATGACTGTGTCGAACCCCGACAGGGCGGCATACCGTAACGCATCACGACAAATGTCAACAGGATTCTGATCAGCACGTGAATCGAAGACTTCCAGTGACAACTGGCTGCCCAAAGTTTTCAACTGCTCGATCGCCGCAGGTCGATACACATCGGCAGGAACCAGCAAGGGATTTCGTCGCTGAGCCTTGAGATATCTCGCAAGCTTGCCGCAACTGGTAGTCTTTCCGGACCCCTGCAAACCCACGAGCATGATGGCCACAGGAGGCTTTGCTGCCAGATTGAGAGAGTTATCCTGGCCGCCACCCATAAGAGAAACAAGCTCGTCATGGACGATCTTGATAACCTGCTGGCCCGGGGAAAGACTTTGCAGCACATCGGAACCGATTGCACGGCCCTTCACACGGTCGACAAAATCCTTAACAACCTTAAAATTAACATCGGCCTCTAAGAGAACCAGACGCACTTCCCGCAATGCGTCTTTGATATTCTCCTCGGACATGACTCCATGGCCACGAAGCTTCTTGAATACCTGGTCAAGCTTGTCGGAAAGGCTATCAAACATTACTATATCTCGATTTTCGACCCGTACGGGATCGCCTTGTAAATCTCATAGAAGACAAACTACTCCCTGTAAAGCGGTTTACTCTAAATGAATCTGTCTATCTTTGTCAAGCTAAAAATGGCAACAAGATTCGTGTCAATTCAGGCACGAATCGGTTCTGCAAGGGCATTTACCAGCCGGCAACCAGAGGAGGCGACAAGGTGTCGCAATTCATTGTCAACCGCCACTATATTTCTTCCAAGATATGAGAGAGAGCCTCTCGCACATCCTCAACGAACACAATCTCCACCTCACCCTTCACAGCAGCAGAGATATCCGCCATATCAACCTCGTTTCGGACAGGAACAACAATTTTTTTCACGCCGGCCCTGCGCGCAGCTAATATCTTTTCCTTAAGTCCCCCGATGGCAAGCACCCGTCCGGAAAGGCTTATTTCGCCAGTCATGGCAACATCACGCAGTGCCGGTCGATTTGTAAGAAGCGAGATTAAAGCCGCTACCATGGTAATTCCAGCAGAAGGGCCATCCTTTGGAATCGATCCTGCCGGGACATGGATATGGATATCAATTGTTCGAAAAATATCACCCGGAATATCCCATTCTGCACAATGCGCCCGCACGAAGGAAAGCGCCGCACGTGCAGACTCCCGCATAACCTCACCCAAGGATCCGGTAAGGATCAGTTCACGCCTCCCGGGCATTCGAGTCGCCTCGATGAAAATAATATCTCCGCCTGCTTCCGTCCAGGCAAGTCCGGTCACAACACCAACACGATTCTTTTCAGAGGCTACCTCGTTAAAATATTTTCTTGGTCCGAGAAATTCCTCGACGACACGGGAGGTTATCAGATCCCGAGGGGGCTTGTTGCCAGTAATTTCCTTTGCTACCTTTCGACAGACAGAGGCAATATTTCGTTGTAAATTCCGCACCCCGGCCTCTCGAGTATAATCCCTGATAATCCTGTAGACAGCCTCAACCTCAAATTCCAGAGGGGCTGCGGACAAGCCGTTTTCCTCGAGCTCTCTGGGGATAAGAAAACGAAAGGCAATTTTCTCCTTTTCCTCTTCCGTATAGCCCGACAAGTTCAGTACTTCCATCCTGTCACGCAGAGGAGCAGGAACCGTATCGATCACATTTGCCGTGGTAATGAACATGACCCGGGAAAGATCGAACGGCACATCAAGGTAATGATCAGAAAAAGAAAAATTCTGCTCAGGGTCAAGAACCTCAAGAAGCGCACTGGCGGGATCCCCACGGAAATCGAGGCCAATCTTGTCTACCTCGTCGAGCATGAAAACGGGATTGTTTGCGCCACAGCGAAATATCTCCCGGATAATTCTCCCGGGAAGAGCTCCGATGTAGGTACGCCGATGGCCTCGAATCTCTGCCTCGTCACGCATTCCCCCGAGCGAGAGACGAATGAATTTTCTTCCGAGTGCCCTGGCAATCGATTTGCCGAGACTGGTCTTGCCGACGCCGGGAGGGCCGACAAAACAGAGAATCGGTCCCTTCATCGTATCCTTGAGGGAGCGGACAGCCAGATACTCAAGGATACGCTCCTTAACCTTTTCAAGATCATAATGATCTTCATTCAGGACCTGTTCTGCCTGACTGATATCCTTGTTGTCAACTGTCGCAACCTGCCACGGCATACCTACCAGATAGTCCAGATAGGTGCGGGAAACCGTGTACTCCGGCGAAGCGGGATTGATTTTTTCCAGCCGCTGTAGTTCCTTGTCGGTGAGAGTCTTTACCTCTTTGGGCATACCGGCAGCTGCTACTTTCTTCCGCAAATCCATCATCTCGGCAATTCGGGAGTCGTCCTCACCAAGCTCTTCCTGGATATGCTTCATCTGCTCACGGAGGATATATTCCTTCTGGGTCTTGCCGACTCTTTTGGTAACCTCCGCCTGCACCTCTCCCCGTATCTGAAGACGTTGGACCTCATTCGTCAGGTAGATGTAAACCTTTTTCAATCGCTCGATCGGGTCCACGGTATCGAGGAGGCCCTGCAGTTCGTCCGGAGCAAGAGTGACATACAGGGCCACAAGGTCCGAAAAACGTGCAGGATTATCGATGTAGTCAATCATCTTCATCACATCATCGGGAAGCGGCCTGCCATAGGAAATGGCAATCTTGAGAAGGGCATTGAGACTCTGCATCAGGGCCTCGGAAACGATTGACTTTTCCGCAAATTCGCGCACAGGCTCAACCCTGACCAGAAAATATGGTGTTTCCTGAAGGATCTCCTCCATCCTGACCCGTGCAACACCCTCGAAGGTAAGCTTTGCACCACCTTCAGGTAATTTTATGAACTGATTGATCTTGCAGACGGTCCCTGTTTCACAAAAGGCACTGAGCTGCATTGATTTTTGACCTTCGCGGCGCCGGAACAGTGCAACGAAATTCTGGTACCGCACAGCATCTTCAAATGGTGCAAGATCCTCTTCCTTCAGAAACAAGGGGAAGAGCATGTACGGAAACGCTACCATGTCATCAAGGGGGAAAAGTGGCAGAATCTCTGGAATTGACAAAACAGCTGTATCAGACATGGGATACCTCAAGTCGTAATTTCGCAGCATGAATATCACTGCATAATCGTTCAAAAAGGCTAACAGCAATCAGCATAGTGTCAAGCTTCGGCGCTTGACACGAAATTTGTTTCATCGTTGGAATAGCGGCACCTTTCCCAGGTTGCGCCTCACAAACCGTTTTGAGTGTGCAGCGTTTCCCATTCATCGTACAGCGATGCTATCCGGGAAGTAAGGTTCTCGTGTTTCTTCGTACCGGCCCGGGACCTGTCAGCATCACTGAAATAGTCGGGTTCGCCCATGATCTGCTCAAGAGTGGCAAGTTCTTTTTCTGTTGCATCAATGATCGTCTCCAGCTCGGAAAGTCTCTTGAAACGGGTGCGCTCCTCACGCAGACGTCGTTTTTCTTCTTCTCGCGAAAGCAGGCGTTCCTTCTTCTGTGAAGCCTTTCCCACTGCGTCACCAGTCGGACCTGAGGATGTGACACCGCTGTTCGCCCCAACCGAAGCATCCGGTTCAGAACTGGTCTTCTCGAGGTAGTCATCATAATTCCCAGGGTAGGAGACAATTTCTCCCCCCCCCACGGCAATAGTCCGGGTAGCAAGGGCATTAACGAAATAGCGGTCGTGAGAAACAAAAACCAGGGTTCCGGAAAAGGATTGGAGGGCATCCAGCAGCACGTCCTTCGTGAAGAGATCCAGATGATTGGTCGGTTCATCCAGAAGAAGGAGATTTGAAGGTCGCAGGAGCATTTTGGCTAGAGCCAGTCGGCTTTTCTCACCGCCGGACAGAACTCCCACCTTCTTGTGAATATCGTCGCCGGAAAACAGAAAAGTGCCCAACAAATCACGCAGAATCGGCACCCGATCATAGGGTGCATCCGCGATAATTTCCTCATACACTGTTCGTTCGATATCAAGGGCAGCAGCCTGGTCCTGGGCGAAGTAATCGAGGAAAACATTCGTACCAACATTACGCTCACCTTCCTGAAAGGCATCCCCTGCCAGAACACGCATCAAGGTCGACTTCCCGGCACCGTTATGACCGACAAGGCAAATCCTTTCACCCTTCTCCACAGTAAGATCGACTCCATCGAGAACAACAAGATCTCCGTATGCCTTCGAAACGTTTTTGAGATCAAGTACGACCCTGCCGCTTCGAGGAGGATCAGGAAACGAGAAGCGGACACGCCTGCGCTCCGCAGGCAGGACGATTCTCTCGATTTTTTCCAATTGTTTTATCCTTGACTGGACGAGGGAGGCCTTATCCGCCTTATAGCGGAATCGGGTTATGAAATCCTCCATACGGGCTATTTCTTCATCCTGTCTCCGTTTCACCTCGCGAAGACGGACAATACGCTCTTCACGTTCATCCAGGTAACGGCTATAGATACAGGCATAGTCTGTCAGAGTGCAATTCCAGACCTCAGTAATGCGGCGACAGACCTGATCCATGAAATAGCGATCATGGGAAACGAGAACCACTGCATAGGGATATTCGCACAGATAGCTCTCAAGCCAGTTCCGGGCCTCGATATCAAGGTGATTGGTCGGCTCGTCCAGAAGAAGCAGTTTCGGCTTCCTGAGCAGAAGCTTGGCCAGGGCAATCCGCATCTGCCATCCACCCGAAAAGGTTTCGCATTGTCTTTCCCAATCGTCCGGACTAAACCCGAGTCCCCGCAAGACATTGCCAACCATGGCTTCCCAGGTATAGCCTCCTTTGGAACGGAACTCCTCCTGCAGAACGCCATACCTCTGGATAAGGGAATCATGAAGGCCATCGTTTGATGAGGTCTCCAGGGCCACGGTAATTTCCTGTATCTCGCGCTCGATTTCCTGCAGTTCCTCCAAGGCAGACATGACCTCGGAAAAGAGTGTCTGTCCCTTGACGGCAATCCCTTCCTGGGGAAGGTAGCCGACGGTACCTCCTTTTGCCATGTGAATTGTGCCGGAAGTCGGTTCAACAAGCCCGGCGATTATCTTCAGGAGAGTGGACTTGCCGGTCCCGTTCTCCCCCACGAGACCGACGCGATCCTCTTTGCCGATACGCCAGGTAACGTTTGAAAAGAGAGGGCGTGCGGCGAAATCCTTGCAAAGATTCGTAATCTGGACCATAGTGCTTCTGAAGTTCTCCCTTGATTTTCACTATAATTTGTTATTGTAAGAAGACTTCTACTCATTTGTCAATTAATGAGAGAAGAAGGTCGTTAGAGATGTGCCTGCCAGCCAGCCACTCCTTGCGCTGGACATCGCCCACTCCCACACTTTTTCAGGAAGTAGAGTTCACTTCGCACGCTCCAAGAGGCACGCATCCGACTGCGCCAATGGTTTTTCCCGGAGTTTCCGGATGGAAATCAATTAATTTATCGCAAGTGCAATGTTTATTTTGCCTCAGGGTAGCATTTTTGTTATATATGTCGATACTATACTGCATTGTATCGGGTGGCACTCATTATATTCATTCAAATTGACTTCAAAAAGCCTGGCATTTGAATGGGTGGAAAGTGTTCGAACCCTTTTCATAGAGAAAGGATGTAACCAGAATGGCAAAAAAAATGCTTATCAACGTGATGCATCCGGAAGAAGCACGGGTTGCCATCGTTGAAGAAGGACACCTGATCGAACTGGATATCGAAACAGCCGGGAAA